>NZ_JBWKMB010000003.1:0-261378 GCF_056431025.1 Nitratireductor lacus
TTTCCAATCTCGGCATGTTCGGCATCAAGGACTTCGCCGCCGTCATCAACCCGCCGCATGCGACGATCCTCGCGGTTGGCGCGGGCGAGCAGCGGGCCGTGGTGAAGGATGGCGAGGTGAAGGTGGCAACGGTGATGTCGGTGACGCTTTCGACCGACCACCGAGCGGTGGACGGCGCGCTTGGCGCCGAACTCCTCGCCGCCTTCAAGAAGGTCATCGAAAATCCGATGGCGATGCTGGTTTGATTTGCGTCCCCGGTTTGCTGAGGGGCTCGTTGCCGGGGAAGCAGAGGGGGAGCGGCTTGTCGTTATGACGAAAAGACAGGCCGCTATTGGGGTGGGCAACCGGGGGTAACCCTGGAACTTTGACCGCGTAACTTGGCGCTGCCTGGATCATCACGGGCAGCGCCTTTTTCTTTAGAGCGGATCACCGTTTCACGGAAACGCCACTCCGCTCTATCTATCTGTTTTTCCGCATTTATGCGGACGTCAGGTGATTCCACCTGACTGCAAAATACTCTAAAGGTCCGCTACGGTTTCGCGGATGAAGCCGCGCCGGGTGAGCTCGGACTCCACCTCGCTCCAGCTTGCGCATGTGGCGTGGGCTCCGGCGGCCCGTAGTTTCTCCGCATGACCGTCAAAGGTGTGGCTGCCGCCAGTGAAGCCGATCGCGGTCATGCCGGCTGCAACCGCACCCTGCACACCGAATGGCGAATCCTCGATGACCACGGAGGCGGTGGGCTCGCCGCCGAGCTTTTCGGCTGCGAACAGGAAGATGTCCGGGGCCGGCTTGCCGTTCTTCACCATCGACGTGCTGAAGACATTGTCTGCGAAGAATTCCGCAATACCGGCCACATCAAGGCTTAGCGCGATCCTTTCCATCGAAGATGACGAGGCGACACAGCGTGCGGTTTCAAGATTGCGCAGGAACGGGAGAATGCCGCGTGTCGGCTCCAGCTCTTCCTCAAGAAGCGCCCTGGTCTCCAGCCAGATGTCTCCTTCGGCGTGGGCGGGAAAAGCGTGCCCCGTGAGTTCCTCAATGCGGACGATGATATCGGCCTGCTTCATGCCGATGCACTGGCCGACCACATCACGGGTCAGCGCGAGGCCGTGCTTGTTGTAGACACGCTCATAGGCGATTGCGGCAAGCGGCTCGCTGTCGACGAGGACGCCATCGCAATCGAATATGATCAGGGGCTTGCTCATGGAAACTCCGAAATTGGCATGAAACTGATGTGTGGACGGGTTCCGGCAGACGCTCTTTCACGTCGCGGGATCGGGAAAGATCGAGGGGGCCTCGATGCTCTTGCGCTTCGCTTCCATCGCCGTACGCATGGCCAGCCGTCCCTCGATCAGATCAGGCGCAACCCAGTTGGGTTCCGCACCGAAAAACCGATCAAGAAACGCAACTGCGGAGGCAGGCATTTCGCGTGTGTTTTCGCGGTAGGACCACCAGGTGCGCAGGTCGTCGGCGCAGCGGTTGAGCCGTGGCGTCTGGCCAAACTCCTGCTCGAAGATGGCAGCAATCGCGCAGACGCAGTAGTTTGTATAAAGGAAGCCCTCAGGCCAGAAGGTCACGATGTCGGCATTGTCGGCTGCGCTTGAAACAGCGCTTCCCTGGGCAATGGAGACGGGGGCGTGGCGGATCATCTCCTTCAGCGCCAGCCCGGCGGCGTAGATGATGAAATCGCCGCGATCGAGCCGGGCATAGGCTTTTTGCGCATCCACCATTTCCACCCAGTCGAGAAAGACGCGTGTCAGCTTCTCCTCGCTCAACACGAACTCAACGCCGTAGTGCTGCGTCACCGCTTTCGCATTGCCGCGAAAGGTTGCACGAAACCAGCGCAGCTGACGTAGCCGATGGCGCAGATCGGGCATCACGGCCAGTTCGTTTTTGAAATCGAGGTCCAACGGTGAACTCCTTCGCCCGGACAATAACACGCAGTGGGCGGGTTCCAACCAAATAAGCCCACGCTCCTGGCGGAAGAGAATATACAATTTGACATTCTAAAAAACAAATGTTCTTAGTTCAGGATTAGTGAGTATGCAGTGCGTGCGCTTGGGATGAGCGTTTCGGGAGGAACGGCCTGATGGCAATATGGCAATGGGGGCTTCTGCTCCTCGCGGTCGTATGGGCTTTGCAGTCCTACGGCGTCTGGCTGCAGATGCGACACTATTCCGATGTCTTCAAGGGCATCACGCAGAAATATACGGACGGCTTTGTGGGAACGGGCGCTTTTCACGGCCGCTTTCTGAAGCGCGGGGCGATTGCCATTGTCGTTGTCGCGCCGGATCTTTCTGTCCGCCGCGTTCTGACGATGAGCGGGCGATCGGTTTTTGCAAAGTTCAAACGACATGAGGAATTCGAGGGCATGACTCTCGATGCGCTGCGGGCCGAGCCGGCGATCTTCGGTGAAGACAAGCCCGGCCTTACTGCAGCAATCAGCCAGGCAGTGGCGCAGATAGACCGTACGCGAGCGGGGGACGAACCGCCGCTTCGGGAATCTCTGGCCGCGGCAAAAGCATGACATACGGGATTGCACGCTCACCGGGGCTCAGGCAACGAGGTGAGCCGAAGAGAGAGGGAGGACTATGTCTGTCATTTCACTAATGGCCCAGCATGCCGACACGGCCATGCAGGGGCTGCACATGGCCGGGACGGTGGCGGGCGATGCCGCGCTTACCGGCAAGCTGGCCGCCAAGGCGGCAGCCAACGATCTTGTCGTGCTTGCGCAGGCGGGCAGCGACATTTCGGTCGAAGAGTTCCGGCAGAAGCTGGATTCGGTTGCCCAGGAAGAGCAGCTTGGCTGGCTCACGGCCGCCGGCAAATATTTCATCGGCATCTTCCAGAAAGGCGGCGAAGTTTTCGCCGGCTTCGTCACCGGCATCATCCCGACGCTGGTCGTGCTCATGACGGCCTTCTATGCCATCACCGAACTGGTGGGCGAGAAGCGCGTGCATGGCCTTGCCCAGAGTGCCGGGCGCATCGCGCTCACGCGCTACACGGTTCTTCCGGTTCTTGCGGTCTTCTTCCTCACCAACCCGATGGCATACACCTTCGGCTCGTTCCTGGAAGAAAAGCACAAGCCTGCGTTCTATGACGCTGCGGTGTCTTACGTGCACCCGCCGCTCGGCCTGTTCCCGCATATCAATCCGGGCGAGTATTTCGTCTGGGGCGGTATCCTCGTCGCGCTGCTCGAGCTTGAGAGCCAGGGCGTTGTCCCCGGTGGTTATCACATCACCGTGGCGATCTGGTATGCGCTTGTCGGCCTCGTTGTCATCCTGCTCAAGGGCATGCTGACCGAGAAGATCACCGCCATCATGGCGCGCCGCCAGGGCGTTGAGCTCTAGGGGAGGGGCAGGACATGGCGAAAACTTATAAAGCAGTAAAGATTTCGAAGGGCTCCTCCGGCTGGGGCGGCCCTCTGGTGATCGAACCGACGGCGCAGCGCAACAAGGTGGTATCCGTCACGGGTGGCGGCATTCATCCGGTGGCGCAGCGCATTGCGGACATGACCGGCGCCGAAGCGGTCGACGGCTTCAAGAGCCCGCCGATCGAAAGCGAGATGGCTGTGGTCGTGGTCGACTGCGGCGGTACCGCGCGCTGCGGCGTTTATCCGCGCAAGCGCATTCCGACCGTCAACCTGACCCCAGTCGGCCAGGCGGGTCCGCTCGCCCAGTTCATCACCGAGGACATCTATGTGTCCGGTGTCACACCGGAGAGCATCGAGATGGCTGACGGGAGCGAGGCGGCAACGGTTGCCGGTGGTGCCGCCAGTGCCGGCGACGCCGCGGAGCAGGCTTCTGCCGCTGCGCCAGCACCCTCCAGTGAGGGTGGGCTTGTGGGGCTCATCAGCAGCGTCGGTCGCGTCATGGGGCGCGTTGTCGGCATTTTCTTCAACGCCGGCCGCCGCACCATCGACCAGGTGGTCCGCAACGTATTGCCCTTCATGGCCTTCGTGACCATGCTGATCGGCCTGATCCTCTATACGGGTATCGGCGATGTTCTCGCTCAGCCCATGGGTCCGCTGGCAAACAACATTATCGGTCTGCTCATCATCTCGGCCATCTGCGGCCTGCCGTTCCTGTCTCCCATTCTCGGGCCGGGCGCGGTGATTGCGCAGGTGATCGGCGTGGCGATCATCGGCCCGCAGATTGCCAATGGCACGATTTCGCCCGCCATGGCGCTGCCGGCCCTGTTTGCCTACAACACGCAGGTGGGCTGTGATTTCGTGCCCGTGGGCCTCGCGCTCGGCGAAGCCAAGCCCAAGACGATCGAGATCGGTGTTCCGGCGGTGCTTATCAGCCGTCAGATCATGGGCCCGGTTTCCGTGGCTCTCGCCTGGGCTGTGAGCCTCGTGGTGCTCTAACCATCGGAGCCGGCGGCTGCCTTGGGGTGGCCGCCGCCTCCGGATTACCAGATCGCCGTGCGTCCATCCGGACGCACAAAGGACGATCTAAACTATTGATGGAGCATCGGAATAGCCCGAAAACCGAATTTCACTTTTCGGTCCGATGCTCTAGTTTGCATGGAGTTTTCTTGTATGTCGGTGTTTCTCAAAACGCGCATAACTGCGGTGGGTCCGGAAGTCGCGGATCTGGCTGAGGGTGGTGTCCTGATTCTGTTTGCTGATGGTGCGCCGGAGGAACTTGCCGAGGTTTCCGTTCTTCATGCGGTTCAGGACGGGCCCTCTGCCGATGCGCCGGTGCCCGGGACGCGTGTTTCCGTGGGTGAGGCCGTCTCGGCCGAAATCACCGCAATAGGCGAAGCTGCCTGGAACAAGGTGCGCGAGATCGGGCATGTCGTGGTGAATTTCAACGGCGCGACCGCCGTGGAGCGCCCTGGCGAGATCTGCGCGTCCGTAGTACAGCCGGACAGGCTTGTCGCGGCGCTGAAGACGGATGCCGTGATCACCATCGGCGCCTGACGCCGTCGCGAAATCGAAGACAGAGACACGAGACCGGTATGGAACGCTCGACCATTGTCCGAGTGCAGGACGGCCTGCACGCCCGACCCGCAACCCGCTTCGTGCGCCTCGCCAAGGGGTTCGAGAGCGACGTGGAGATCGTCAAGGGAGAGAAGGCCGTCAGTGCCAAGAGTTCGGTCAAGCTGATGCTGCTCGGCGTGAAGGAGAATGACGAAGTCTCCATTCGTGCCGACGGTGCCGATGCGATTGAAGCCGTCGATGCACTCATTGCCTATCTGGAAAACCCGCTTTCGGGCGTCGAGGAAGGTGCCGGCGAGAGCGCGACGCAGCCGGTCCCGCCGCAGAAGGAACCTGCCCCGAAGAAAGTTGACGCAGAGGCATCAACACCCGTGGCGGACGGAGGCATCCATGGTGTTGCCGCTAGCGCCGGCCTCGGCCTCGGTCCGGTCTTTGCGCATTTCCCGCAGCAGATCGTTCCAGCCAACAAGACGCTTTCGGCCGATGAGATCGCTCCGGAGAAGAAGCGCTTCGAAGACGCCATTGTGCGGCTTCAGGAGAAGCTCGACCGCTCGCTTGCATCCGATGGCATGCAGGAAAGCGACCGCGGAATTGTCGCGGCCCTGCGTGACATTGCCTCCGACGATGCGCTGCGCGATGAGACCCTCGCTGCCATAGACGGTGGACTCGATGCCGTGTCCGCCGTTATCGCCGCCTCCTCAAACCTGGCAGATGAGTTTCGCAAGCTGGACGATGCCTATATGGCGGCTCGTGCCGAGGACATGGAGTCCATTGCGCGGCAGATATGTCTGACGCTTCTCGGGCAAGAAGATGCCCGCCTTGATGACATCCCAGACGGTGCAATTCTGGTTGCCGAGGACATCGGTGCCTGGGATCTGGCGCGCGCGCCACTCAAGCGCCTTGGCGGTGTGGTGTGTGGACATGGCGGCGCTACCTCGCATGTGGCGATCATCGCCCGCACCCACGGCATTCCGGCGGTGCTTGGCCTTGGTGAGGCCGTCAACCAGTTGCGTGAAGCCAAGGAAGCAGCCATCGACGGCCATACGGGGCAGGTTGTTGTCGAGCCGGATGCGGAGACCCGTGCCCGTTTTGCCGAGATGATCGGGGCTGCCGCGCGTGAAAAGGAAGCTCTCAAAGCTTACAAGGATGTGGTGCCGCGTCGGGCGGATGGAACGGTCATCCAGGTTGCCGCCAATCTCGGTTCGCTGGAAGAGGTCGAAGCCGCCCAGGAGGCCGGCGCGATGGGCGTTGGCCTGTTCCGCACCGAGCTTCTTTTCATGCGCCATATGCACCTTCCTTCTGAGGACATGCAGGCGGAAACCTATGCGGAACTCGCCCGTGCCTTTCCGGACCATCCGGTTATCGTGCGCACGCTCGATATTGGCGGTGACAAGCCGATCTCCGGCGTGGAGTTTCCGGAAGAAGAGAACCCCTTCCTCGGCTGGCGCGGCATTCGCATGTGCCTTGATCGGCCGGATATCTTCAAGGTGCAGCTGCGGGCGCTTCTGCGCGCTGCCGTTCATGGCAATCTGCGAGTGATGCTGCCGATGGTCTCGGATGTTGAGGAAGTGCGCCGCACGCGCGCCCTCATCGATGAATGTGCAGCCGAGCTGAAAGCCGAGGGGGTCGCCTGCGGCGAATTCCCGCTGGGGGTCATGATCGAGACGCCCGCTGCCGTTTTCGGTGCAGCAGCACTGGCAAAGGAGGTTTCGTTCTTTTCGATCGGCACCAACGACCTGACCCAGTATGTGATGGCTGCGGATCGCCTCAATCCCTCGGTCGCCAATCTTAACGACGCCGCTCATCCGGCCGTGATGGCGGCGGTGGAGCAGGCGGCAAAGGCTGCGGTGGAAGCGGGTATCGAAATCGGCATGTGTGGCGAGGCCGCCGCGCGCCCCGATCTCATACCGGAATTCATCCGCATGGGGCTGACGGAGCTCAGCATGAGCCCCGCGTCCATCCAGGCAACCAAGAAACAGCTCTCGGAGCTTCTTGAGACAACGGCCTGATCACACCGTCTATGGAAGATGGGTGAGCAGGCTTTCAAAGACCGCCGTCAGGTCGGCGATCGGTTGGTCCGCCGCGAGGCTGCGGGCCATCCGATCCCGGCGCGCTGAAATGGCCATCGTGGCGATGTCAAGCAGATCCGAAGCGGGCAGACTCTCGTCGAACCCGATCAGCGCCGAGGCGAGGAGCGCCGGTGCAAAGACAAGTATGCCTGCTTTCGCATCCTGTGTGGAAGGCGACGCTGCCGGATCGCTCAAAGCGCTGCGGCAAATGTCCTGAACGAGATGTGCAAGCATGCCAGCGATCAGTGCACGCTTCGCTTCGTGTTCGGTGGCATTCTTCAGAGCCAGAACCATGTGGCCCTGCCGTTGACGTAGCGCCTCATGGGCCGCGGTGAACCCGGTTTCGCGAATCACTGGGGGCCCGGCAGACTCGAGGGTGGCCGCCAGGATTTTTGCTGCACGATACATGTGGCGCCTGAAAGCGTGTTCACCAGCGTTTGGATCACTGAAATAATCGCCGAGCGGCCATAGGACCAGTTCGTGTTTCTGCGCACCTGGAAGTACGGTCCGGGATGCGGTTTCGGCCAGCGTCAGTGTGTCGTCTACCATGCTCGCGGCACGCCCCAGGAGTTTCTCCATGTCGCTGAAGTGCTTGCCTGCGGCGGTTGTCGCCTGCCGCTCATACCTGTGAGAACGCAGGAAGTCTCGTATGTCCCGCAAGCGGTCCTTGAGATGAATCGCCATGTCTTGCGAGGCGTCACGGAGCATAAAGTAGTATCCCTGGGTAATCAGTTTTCTGCTACCGGGCATTGACCCGATGGCGACATCATTGTTTTGGTCTTTCC
The DNA here is from genome assembly GCF_056431025.1 of Nitratireductor lacus. Taxonomy (NCBI): domain Bacteria; kingdom Pseudomonadati; phylum Pseudomonadota; class Alphaproteobacteria; order Hyphomicrobiales; family Phyllobacteriaceae; genus Nitratireductor; species Nitratireductor lacus. The sequence goes on from NZ_JBWKMB010000003.1 coordinate 7,800, forward strand.
GGAAATCAAGCCAGATGCTTGTATCCGCCCCGGGGGAAAAATGCAGGAAGACCATATGAGCAAGGCGAAGGCGCGCAAACAGTCCGCTGGGCAGCCCGCCGGTACGACCAGTTCCGGGGAGATCGCGATTGTGCCGGGCAGGGGAGGCGTGACCAGCAAGACGGATCGATTGCGCGTGCGTGCCGCATGGATGTATTTCGTCGAGCAGAAGACGCAGAACGAAATCGCAGAGATCCTCGGTATAGGCCGGGTCAGCGTGGTGCGGATGCTTGCCGATGCGCGCGCCCGCAACGAAGTGAAGATCACCATCGAAGGCGACCTTGCGGAGATAACCCGCATCGAGCGCGCGCTGGAGGATCGCTTCGGGCTGGAGCGTGCAGTTGTCGCGCCGCTTTCTGACCCCAACGCAGACCCCATTCCCGCAATCAGTGCGGCCACCGGCAGTTTCGTATCAGATGTGATGGCGGCCGGCATGTCGGTAGGTGTCGGCTGGGGGCGCACGCTTTTCGGTTCTCTGCCCTTCATTCGAGCGCGACCGCTGGCAGATTTCAAGGTGATCTCGCTTCTCGGTGGCGTGGGCGTTGCCCGGCGTTTTAATCCCGCCGAGTTCGCATGGCGGTTTGCGCGCGCCTTCCAGGGCGATGGCTATCTCATTCCCGCACCTGCCGTGGTCGACAGCGTCGAAACGAAAACGGCTCTGGTCGAGCGTTGCGGTCTGCATGAAATCCTCGCACTTGCCGATACGCTGGACGCCGTTATTGTCTCGGTGGGTGGCTTAGCGTCCGCCACCACTTTTTATCGCGGAGGCTATCTGACCGAGGCAGTGCGTGCTGCTCTCGAGGAAAAGGGCGCGGTCGGTGACATTCTCTATCACTTCTACGATATTGATGGGCAACTCGTGGACCATCCGATCAACGATCGTGTGATGTCCGTTGATGTCGATCGTCTGCGCCGGGCGCCGATGCGCATCCTGACTTCCGGTGGTGATGACAAGATCGAAGCGCTTATCGGCGCCATGAAACTCGTTGAGCCGACAGTCTTCATCACGGACGAGGAGAGCGCCCGCAGCATCCTCGCTCAAGCCTGATCGCCGCAAATCCATCAATTTCAGGCCGGATGTGTGAATTCGGTCTCTGCGCGGCTATAAGTGTCAAAAGCATTCAAGTCGGCGGCAGATCGCATAGGGGAGCTTTATTCTACGATGGTGGACAGGTTTGCGCGGCGCTTTCTGCCTTCCTTCTCCGTTCTGCGCAGCTTCGCATCCGCCGCGCGGCATCAGAGCTTCACCCTGGCTGCGGAGGAGCTCAATCTGACACAGAGCGCTGTCAGCCGCCACATTCGCGACATGGAAACTGCGCTCGGCTTCAGCCTGTTCCGGCGTGTGGGGCGGCGCGTGGTCCTGACACCGGCTGGCAAAAATCTCGCCGATGCCCTTGAGGACGATCTCAGTCGCATCACCCAGACCCTGCATCGGGCCATCGCCGCCGGGATGTCGGGGGCAACGCTCAATGTGGCGAGCCTGCCTACCTTTGCCAGTCGATGGCTCATCCCGCGACTGCCGGGATTCGAGAAGGCGCATCCGGGCATCGGGATCAATCTGACTGCACGCATCAATCCCTTCGATCTGGCTCACGAGCGCTTCGACGTGGCCATTCATTTCGGGCGTGACAACTGGCCAGATGCGCAGCTAACCAAGTTCTGCGATGAGGAGATGATCGCGGTTGCCTCGCCGCAATTCATGGAGATGAACGGAGTTCGTGGCCCGGAAGGCCTTCTCGACGCACCGCTTCTTCATCTCCAGAGCAGACCGGGAGCCTGGGGTGACTGGATGCATGAGGCCGGGCTGCAGGACGTTCCAGCGCTCCCTGGCAAGCAGTTTGATCAGTTCACCATGGTCATCGCCGGTGCGGCTGCGGGGCTTGGGGCCGGGCTTGTGCCTGCCTACCTCATTGAAGAAGAGTTGCGCTCCGGCCTTCTGGTTCAGGTGGGGGACACAGCCCTCAAGACGCAGAACAGCTATTTCATCGTTCGGCCGCTGGGTGTCGAAAACCCACTGGCGGACGCCTTCGTTTCATGGATTCTCGCGCAGGTCTAGCGTGGTGGTCCTTGTGTTGCCTTGCCACCGGTCAGGCTGGTTTGCATGACCCTACATCATGAATACAGTCCGATTTTCCATTTCCCATCCTTAGCGGCCCTCCCTACATTCCGGGCAGGGGCCGGTCTGGCCGCGCGGCATTTGTCCGCGTTTCGCAAAAAGATTATCCAGGGAGCGAAGCACCCATGAACGTCAAGAATGAAACACGCGAGCTTTTGAACCGCCTCGGCGTTGACGAGAAGGCTTTTACCGGTGGCGACCTCTCGGTGCGCACGCCGGTCACCGGCGAGGAAATCGCCGCAGTCTCCTCCATCTCGGCAAACGAGACCGGTGCTGCCATCGAGCGCGCCCAAGAGGCTTTCAAGACATGGCGCAATGTGCCCGCGCCGCGGCGCGGCGAGTTGGTGCGGCTTCTTGGTGAGGAACTGCGCGCGTCAAAGGACGACCTGGGCCGTCTGGTGTCGATCGAGGTCGGCAAGATTCGCTCGGAGGGCCTCGGCGAGGTCCAGGAGATGATCGACATTTGCGATTTCGCGGTCGGCCTCTCACGGCAGCTCTATGGCTTGACCATTGCCACCGAGCGCCCCGGACATCGCATGATGGAGACCTGGCATCCGCTCGGCGTCGTTGGCGTCATCTCCGCCTTTAATTTCCCGGTGGCGGTGTGGTCGTGGAATGCCGCTCTTGCTTTCGTTTGCGGCGACAGCGTCGTCTGGAAACCGTCCGAAAAGACGCCCCTGACAGCGCTTGCCTGCGAGGCCATCTTCAAACGGGCAGTCAAGCGCTTTGGAGATGACGCGCCGGCAGATCTTCTCACCGTCCTCATTGGCGATCGCGCCGTGGGGGAAGTGATGGTCGATCATCCGAAGGTGCCGCTGGTTTCGGCCACCGGTTCCACGCGGATGGGCCGCGAAGTCGGTCCGCGCCTGGCAAAGCGCTTTGCCCGCGCGCTGCTGGAGCTTGGTGGCAACAATGCCGGCGTTGTCTGCCCTTCGGCAGATCTCGACATGGCGCTGCGTGCCATTGCCTTTGGTGCCATGGGCACCGCCGGGCAGCGCTGCACCACACTGCGCCGCCTCTTCGTGCACGAATCCGTCTACGACGCGCTCCTGCCGCGTCTGCGAAAGGCTTATGAATCGGTGTCCGTCGGCAGCCCGCTCACGACCGATGCGCTGGTTGGCCCCCTGATCGACAAGGGTGCATTCGACAATATGCAGAAAGCGCTTGAAGAGGCGAAGAAGCTCGGCGGCAAGGTCGTTGGCGGCGGGCGTTTCGACAGCGGTGATGCCGATGCCTACTACGCCCATCCGGCTCTGGTCGAAATGCCGGAACAGGCGGGTGTCGTTCTTGAAGAGACTTTTGCTCCGATCCTCTACGTGATGAAGTACAGCGATTTCGACGAGGCGCTTGAACTTCACAACGCCGTGGGGGCAGGGCTTTCATCCTGCGTGTTCACCACCGATATGCGTGAGGCCGAGGAATTTCTCAGCGCACGTGGTTCAGACTGTGGCATCGCCAATGTCAACATTGGCACATCCGGCGCTGAGATCGGCGGTGCGTTCGGTGGCGAAAAGGAAACCGGCGGTGGCCGCGAATCGGGCTCCGACGCCTGGAAGGCTTACATGCGCCGTGCGACAAATACGGTGAACTACTCAAAGGAGCTGCCGCTCGCGCAGGGCGTCTCCTTCGACATCGAATAGGAACACAGGCCATTAATTGCAAAGGGCGGCTTCGGGCCGCCCTTTTCTTTATCCGGTTTTCCGCCGGGTTCACTCCATTCCGAGTGCGGCTTTGTAGAGGTCGATCATGGCTTCTTCTTCCTGGCGTTCGGCCTGGTCCTTCTTGCGCAGGCGCACGATTGTGCGCACGGCCTTGGTATCGAAGCCGTTGGCTTTCATTTCGGCGTAGACTTCCTTGATGTCCTCCGAAATGGTCTTCTTGTCTTCCTCAAGTCGCTCTACACGCTCAATGAAGGCGCGAAGCTGGCCAGCGGCCACTGTGTCGGCGGTCTCGGTCGTGATGTCGTCGGCCATGCGAAACTCCGGTCGATTGTTCTGAAAGCCCGCGAGTCGGGCGTTGAGGCGTGGCAGGTTCGATGCCCCAGAGAGCCCCATCGGTCAAGGGATTTGCTGATCTGGGCGAAGCTCTTGCTTGCCAGGTTGACGGTTGGTCAGCTTTCTTCCGGACGATTGGCCTCGAAAGCCGCTTTCTGTTCCGCACTTGCCTCGGTCTGATATTTCTCGCGCCATTCCGCATAGGGCATACCGTAGACGATCTCACGCGACTCCTCCTTGGAAAGCGCGATCCCTTCAGCTTCGGCGGCGTCCCTGTACCAGTTGGACAGGCAATTGCGGCAAAAGCCGGCCAGGTTCATCATGTCGATGTTCTGGACATCTGTCCGGGCGCGCAGGTGATCGATCAAACGGCGAAAAGCGGCGGCTTCCAGGTCGCGCTTTTTTTCCTCACTCAGCGTTGTCATGCCTTCTCCCTCACATATGATCCGTTCGAGACCCAAAGTGCTTCACCTGATGGATATCGGGCCGCGTATTGATGGCTTCAAGCATCGGGGCCAGCCTTTCTGCCCAGGCGATTGCACCGTCTTGGCCGGCAATCAAATCCTGGCGAATTTCGATGAGCGCATAGGGAAAGCCTCGCGTCGTGGCGTGCTGATGCATGGTATCGCCAGGATAGGCGCCGTCATAGGGTTCGTTGTCGCCCACCGTGAGATCGCCATCGGCTCTCAGCGCTGCAATCAGCGGGCCGGCCGCCCGGTTGTCGATGTCCCAAAGCACACCCACCTCCCAGGGCCGTTTGCGGCCGAGCAGCGACGGCGTGAAGGAGTGGATGGCGATGATCAATGGTGCGCCACCGGTTGTTTGCCGCACTCCATCCACCGCCTCGGCCACGGCGTGGTGGAAGGGTTGATAAAAGCGTTCAATCCGGTTTTGCCGCTCCTCCGGGGGCAGAGGGTAGTTTCCGGGAATGATCGTTCCGTCGTAGAGCTGTCTGATCAGGGTCGGGTCGTCGATGCCGCGGTTGGGATCGATGAGCAGTCTTGAGAAGCCGCCCAGAACCGCAGGTACGCCAAGCCTTGCGGAGAGGGCGCGGGTCACCGCCTCCACGCCGATGTCGTAGGCAATATGACGTTCAAACTCTGATGCCGGCAGACCTAGCGCGCCGTATGTTTCAGGCAGCGCCCGCTTTGCGTGGTCGGCAACCAGGACCAGCCCCCTGGCGGGATCACCGGGAATCAATTCAAACGGTGATGTGAAGGTGAGGGCGTTCATCAGGCAGGTCCCGGGAAAACTGGTGCGGTCATAAATGTGCGCCTATCACGGCGTAATCTCGTCCTTTCATGATGCGCGCTGTTCTGCAAGGCTGTGATGGAAAACACGCGCTGGCGGGCGATGGCGCGTTGACAGGGGCCCGGACATTGCCGAAAAGGAAAATATGCTCAGGTCGAATTCAAGGTTCTCAAAAATGCTTCGACGGGCGTCACACGCGAAACGCCGGGGGGCCTTTCTGCTTGCTGCCGCGACCGGATTGGGAGGCGCAGTTCTTGCGCCCACGCCTGCGCTTGCTGATTTCCGCGTCTGCAATTCCACACAAAACCTCGTTGGTGTCGCCATCGGATACCGCACCGCTTCGGGCTGGGTGAGCGAGGGATGGTGGCGGATCGAGAAGTCGAGCTGCAAGACTCTGATCGAGGGGCCGCTGGAATCACGCTATTACTACCTCTACGCAGAGGACGCTGCGAGTGGCGGCCGCTGGGAGGGGAAGGTGCAGATGTGCGTCGCACTGACCGAGTTCAAGATTGCCGGTACCAATGATTGTTTTGCGCGGGGCTTCCAGCGTGCCGGCTTCCAGGAATATGACACGCGCGAGCAGGAAAACTGGATGGTGGATTTGACTGACGGGCCGGCCGAAAACAACACACTGACGAATTCGGATGCCTCCCAATGAGGCGCAATCGCAAGGTCAAGATTCTCGCCACGCTCGGGCCCGCCTCCTCGGAAGAAGAGAGCATCCAGCGCCTCTTCGAGGCCGGCGCCGACGTGTTCCGCATCAATATGAGCCATGCCAGCCACGAGCTGATGCGCACCCTGGTGGGACGCATTCGGGCGGTTGAGAAAAAGGTTGGTCATCCCATTGGCATCCTTGCTGACCTGCAGGGGCCGAAACTGCGCGTGGGCACCTTTGCCGAGAAGAGCGTCGAGCTTTCCATCGGCCAGACCTTCACGCTCGACAACAATCCCGAGCCGGGCAACGACAAGCGGGTCCACCTGCCGCATCCCGAGATTCTGAAATCCGTGGAGCCGGGGCATCGTTTGCTGATCGACGATGGACGGCTGCAGCTCAAGGCGCTCAAGAACAACGGCAAGGCGATTACCTGCGAGGTGGTGGCCGGCAACAAGATTTCTGACCGCAAGGGCGTCAGCCTGCCCGACACCGATCTTCCCATGGGCGCGCTCACCGACAAGGACCGCAAGGATCTCGATGCGGTGCTGTCGTCCGATGTCGACTGGATCGCGCTTTCCTTCATCCAGAGGCCCGAAGACCTGGCCGAGGTGCGCAAGGTGGCGCGCGGACGGGCTGCGCTTCTGGCCAAGATCGAGAAGCCGCAGGCGGTGAAGCGCCTTGCCGAGATCATCGAACTTTCCGATGCGCTCATGGTGGCGCGCGGCGATCTTGGCGTGGAAATGCCGCTCGAGGCCGTTCCGGGCATTCAGAAGCAGATCACCCGCGCCTGCCGCCGCGCCGGCAAACCGGTCGTCGTGGCCACGCAGATGCTGGAATCGATGATCTCCGCGCCTGTGCCGACCCGTGCGGAAGTGTCCGACGTTGCGACCGCCGTTTTCGAGGGGGCCGACGCGGTGATGCTGTCGGCGGAATCTGCGGCCGGCGACTATCCGGTCGAGGCGGTTGCGACAATGAACTCAATCGCCACCAAGGTGGAGCAGGATCCCACCTATCCGACCATTATCAGCGGCCAGCGGACCGAGCCGGAGCCGACCGGCGCCGACGCGATTTCCATGGCGGCACGGCAGATCGCAGAGACGCTCAATCTCTCGGCGATCATTTCCTACACCTCGTCCGGCACCACGGGGCTGCGTGCGGCCCGTGAGCGGCCGCAGGTACCGATTATCGCTCTTTCGCCGGTGGTGGAGACCGCACGGCGCCTGTCGCTCGTCTGGGGCACGCACTGCGTGGTCACGGAGGACGCCGCCGATCTGGACGACATGGTCAACCGGGCCTGCCGCATTGCCTATGAAGAGGGTTTTGCCAAGCCGGGCAACCGCGTCATCGTCACCGCCGGTGTGCCGCTTGGCACGCCTGGCGCGACCAACATGCTGCGCATCGCTTACATCGGCTCGGACGGTCTGGGCGGTATCTGACCCTGCGCAGAGGTTCAAACGACCGGCGGAATGGGTTCGCCGGTCGGTTTCCGCCACGTCCGTGCGCATGGCTGACGCCGCTCAGATGCCCTGGCCGTCCAGCTTGTCGGATATCTCGGATACGGCGTTCTGCGCGCTGCGCAGCATTGGATAGATGTTCAGAACCTGTTCATAGGCGGTAAGCGCCTGTTCCTGACGGCCGGTGGCCTGCAGGATGCGGGCCATCCCCGCCAGCGCGCCGAAATGGCGCGGCTCAAGCTCCAGCGTGCGCGATATGTCCGCCATCGAGCGGGCATAGTCGCTCATCATGAAATGCACCGTGGCGCGGCGATTCCACCCTTCGGCGTAATCGGGGAAGAGCATGGTGACCTGATCGAGAAAGTCGAGCGCGACGGAGAGTTTTTCCGCCTTGATCGCATCATTCGCCCAGCCGACGAGGAGGTTGGCCGTGTCGCTGCCCGAATCGTTCCAGGTCTCGCCTATCCGCAGCGCTATGCGGCGGGCGGCCCGTTCGTTGGTTTCTTTCTTGAGATCGGTGAAGAGTGCGTCGAGGCGCGCCTGCCTGTCGGGCACCGGTGATTCCACACCGGATGCAGGCTTGCCACCCTCAGCCGCCTGTGCCGTTGGCAGGCCCATGAGAACGGCAGCGAGAATTGCGATCATGAATCGTACCATGCCGCAATGATAGGCGCGGCATGGTGAAAGGGAAACTGAATTTCGCGTGAAGACCGCCGAGACCGGCGCGTCAGCCCTGCCGTGCCTTGAAGCGCGGGTTGGACTTGTTGATGATGTAGATGCGGCCCTTGCGACGGACCATGCGGTTTTCCCGGTGACGGGTCTTCAGCGCCTTGAGCGAGTTCTTGATCTTCATCGTTCTTGTCCGTGGTTGGCCTTGCGGCCCGAAATGAGAAGGCGCGCATCCATGGCGCGCCACAAGTCGATGGGCTCATAGACGAGGATGCTTGTCCGTGTCAACCTTTCGGCGGGGTCCGGCAGTATGAATCAGGCGATTCCCGCTGTTCGGAAAATCAGTTCTGTATCACTGGTGCAGGTTAAAGGAGTTTCACATGTCATTTCGCAGCCATCTCTACTCGATCGCGATCCTGGCGATTGCGGTTTCGGCTTCCATGGCTGGAGCCTTGGCCCAGGAGCCCGATTGCGACGATCCGCAGACGCAGCTCGACATGACGCAGTGCGCAGGCCGGGACTATGAGGCAGCCGACAAGGCACTCAACGCGCAGTATGGCGCCGTCAGGAAGCGTTATTCAGACAATGAAGATGCACGCACGCTGCTGCGAGACGCTCAGCGGGCATGGATCCGCTTTCGTGACGCCCAGTGCGATCTTGCGACGCTGGCGGTACGCGGCGGCTCCATTGAACCCATGATCCGCGCCCAGTGCCTTCAAGAACTCACGGAGGCGCGTACGCGGCAGCTCGAAGAGCTGGCCGACTGCAAGGAAGGCGATCTCAGCTGCGTATGAGACGGGTGAAGTGTCCCATCTTGCGGCCGGGCCTGATTTCGGTCTTGCCGTAGAGGTGGAGCATCAGATCGGGTTCTTTCAGCAATTCGGGCGCGCGCAGAACCTCATCGCCGATCAGATTTTCCATCACGCAGTCCGAGTGCCGGCCCGTGTCACCAAGCGGAAGGCCGGCGACAGCGCGGATGTGCTGTTCGAACTGGCAGACCGTGCAGGCCGCCTCGGTCCAGTGTCCGGAATTGTGCACGCGGGGCGCAATCTCGTTGACCAGGACCTTGCCGTTGTCGAGCACGAAGAACTCCACGCCAAGCACGCCCACATAGTGCAGTGAACCGAGGATATCGATGGCCGCCTGCTTCGCCGCGGCGAGGGTTCCAGCGTCGACATGGGCGGGCACGGTCGAGCGATGCAGGATGCCATCCCTGTGCTCGTTCTCGGCCGGGTCGTATATGGCGGTGCTGCCGTCAGCCGCGCGCGCCGCGATAACGGAAATTTCCCGCCGAAACGGAACCAGGGCCTCGAGTATGAGTGGAACACCACCCATCTCGGAAAAGACGCCTTCATGAGCGCCGGCATCGGCACTGCGAAAAACACGTTGCCCCTTGCCGTCATAGCCCATGCGGCGTGTCTTGAGGACGCCACCTGAAAAACGCTCCAGTCCGCGCGCGAGATCGTCGTCGTTGTCCACAGACAGGAACGGCGCTGTGGATATCCCCGCTGTGTTCAGGAATATCTTCTCGGCGAGCCTGTCCTGCGCGGCCTCCAGCGCTTCCGGAGGGGGGAAGACAGACATTTCCTCCGAAAGGGACAGGGCCGTTGCGACCGGCACATTCTCAAACTCGTAGGTTATGACGTCGCACTGCTGGAGAAGCTTCTTCAGAGCAGGCGTGTCATCGTAAGCGGCGTGGATGAAGCCGCTTGCGACCTGCGCTGCGGGGCTGTCCCCGGCGGGGTCCAGCACCACGGTGCGGTAACCCAGCCTGGCAGCGGCCATTGCCAGCATGCGGCCAAGCTGGCCGCCACCGAGAATGCCGATGGTCGCACCTTGGGGAAGAGGAGCGGTCATGTTCAGTCGACCGGATAGTCGGCGACCTGCGCCGTCTGTTCTGCGCGCCATGCATCGAGGCGGTCGGCCAGGCTATCATCCTGAAGCGCCAGCACCGCAGCAGAAAGGAGCGCTGCGTTGATCGCGCCGGCGCGGCCGATGGCGAGCGTACCCACGGGAACGCCTGCTGGCATCTGAACGATGGAGAGAAGCGAATCCTGCCCGGAAAGCGCCTTGGATTCCACCGGGACGCCGAATACGGGGAGCGGTGTCATTGCGGCGGTCATGCCAGGCAGGTGGGCGGCACCGCCCGCACCCGCAATGATCGTCTGAAATCCCTCGTCGCGGGCGTTTCTGGCGAAGTCATAAAGACGTTCGGGTGTGCGATGCGCAGAGACAATACGCGCCTCATACTCGACACCGAGCTGGTCGAGCGTGTCTGCGGCATGGCGCATCGTTGCCCAGTCGGACTGGCTTCCCATGATAATCGCCACTCGGGCGGACCGCTCAGCCATCAAATCCCCTCGCAATCAAAAATGAGGCTGTAGTCAAAACCGGCCGTCATCGCAAGCTTGCGCGGCGGCAAGCCCTTAAGAACCTGGAAAAATCAGGCGATGATGTCCGGGATGATGTTGTCTTCCAATTCCTGGAGCCTGTCCTTCAGGGCCAGCTTCTTCTTTTTCATGCGCTGGATACGGAGCGGATCGCACCCCGTGGCGATCATGGCGTTGATTGCGGCATCGAAATCCGCGTGATCCTGTTTGAGGCGGGCGAATTCGAGACGAATCTCCGCCTGTTCCTGTTCAGATGTCACCACAGTCAGCTGACCCACATGCGCGAAACCCCGGCTGTAACCCGCGGGACGAGTCCACAACCCAGCGACGCCGTCGGGACAGTCCCGGCAGCGGAGGCGCTTATATCACATTTCAATGTTTCAGGAAATGCTACCAGACTGTGTTCGACAAGCCACATTTGTGGTGGCACACTGTCCTGATCGCCAGTTCCTGCGGGCGGGCATCGGCTGGCGAATTCTCGAGGAAGCAAAGGAGATCCCAATCATGTCTCTTGAATCCCATCTTGCAGAGTTGAAGCGTAAACATGGTGAGCTGGAGCGCGAAATCGACGATGCCAAGCTACACCCCTCTGTTGACGAACTCGATGTTGCTCAACTCAAGCGGCGCAAGCTGGCCATCAAGGACGAGATGGAAAAGCTCAAGTCGGCGGTTACCCGCCACTAGGTCGCGGTGCGTCCATTCGGACGCGCAAAAGACGATCTAGCTTATCTGGAGAGCATCGGGACAACCGAAAGCCGGTTTCCGCTTTTCGATCCCATGCCCCAGGAGCACTTTGCGAAGCGAAATCGACCAAACAGATTTCGTCATACGCCAAGAACACGAACCAGGATGCCTAAAGGCTCGCCTGGGTGTCTGGGAGATCGTTTCAAGACGTGTTGGCCGCACAGGGCCTCTGGCCTCCGCCTCGGTGTTTGTCCGGGTGCGGGGGCCTTATCGTTTCATCGCCTGAGGCGGGTTACGACACACCACCCATAGACGGGTTTCATGAAACTTATTCGACAGTTTCGGTCAGAGATTCGTCGGTATCGCTGCGCGGATCCAGAACCGCTGCCTGTGGCGTAACCGCCCGCTCCGCCGGGAGCGTTTTAAAGGCTTCGCGCTCGTCGACCGGAACCGGGGCACGCTGCGAGATGCGCAGCAATGCGTAGGCACCCAGCCCGAAATGGGCCAGCGCGGTGATCAGGAACAGGCTCTCCGGCGGCATGATTTCCATCAACACGCCACCGATCAGTGGTCCGATCATGGTGCCGAAGCCATAGAGGAAGAGCAGCCCGCTTGCCACTTTCACGAAATCTTCGGGCGATGCATGGTCGTTCGCATGGGCGACGATGATCGAATAGAGCGTATAGGCGAAGGCACCATAAACCCCTGTCATGGCGATCACATATGTTCCGTCGCGCGGTGCTGTCAGGAGTATCAGGAGGCCGACGAGACCGGAGCCGAATGCGGCGCCGGAGATGACGAAACGCCGGTCCATCCGGTCGGAGAGCCGGCCCGCGGGAAGCTGCAGAGCGGCCCCTGCAAGAACGGCAATACTCATCATCGTTGCGATCTGCAGTGTCGAAATCCCGATCTGGCCGCCATACACGGCGCCCAGCGTGCCCCAGGCGCCATTTGCAATGCCCACAAGTACGCAGCCGAGAAAGGCGACTGGCGAGTTCACGTATAATCCTTTCAGATCAAGCGAAGCCTGCGTAAGCGGCTCGGGGCTCACGGCCTTGGAAACGGCGGTCGGGATCAGGGCCATACAGAACAGAATGCCCGTTGTCATGAACAGGATCGTGTTGGAAACATCGCCGAAGGCCACTGTCATCTGGCCTGCTGTCAGCGATGCGTAGGTCAGCATCATGTAGATGCCGAAAACGGTGCCGCGGTTCTCATTGGTGGATTTCTCGTTCAGCCAGCTTTCGATCACCATGAAAGCGCCGGCCATGGTGAAGCCGGTGAAAATACGCAGAATCACCCAGCCGGCCGGGTCCACCCACATGCCGGTCAGAAGCGCAATGATCGCACCCGATGCGGCAAAGGCACCGAAAGCGCGCACATGGCCCGCCCGGCGCACAATGCGCGGCGCCACGAAGCAGCCGGCCACGAAGCCTGCCGCCCATGCGGCACCCAGTGCACCCAGGGAGGCCGTTGGAAACCCCTCCATCTGCCCGCGCAACGGCAGCAGGAGCCCATGCAGTCCAGACCCGGTCAACAGGAAGGCCGTGCCAAGGAGAAGCGCGATGATGGAACCGAGAGGTGACAGCATGAAATGATTCCGAAGGGGTGTGCGTTCGAACTGATCGGGTGTCTTTGGCCAGCCTGCCCTCGCCACTGAAACATGGCATGAACAAGGCCCGTGGAAAGTCCAACCGCGTCTTCGAGACACGTATCCGGCAATATGCGCGAATAACCTTCCGTGGAGCATCGCAAAACCGGCGCTCAAGGCCGGGATTGCGCTGTCCGGTGTGTCTCAGTCGCGGCGAAACAACGCCTCTGCGGCGTTTTTCGTTGCACCCTTGCTTTCAACTTCCTCTTCGAGGCGCACGATTTCCTCTTTCAACTTTGCAATCCGGTTTCTGAGTTCATCGACGGACAGCAGCGAGAGATCCTGCCCGATCTGATGTCCCGAACCAGGTTTCTTCTCTTCTTCCTCGAAAATGGCCATCGTGTCCTCTCCCGTCGCTCGCAGCGCCGCGTGTGGGATTACCCTTGATCCGGCAGCACCGCTCGCCGATTGTGTTGTCAGATCTTTATCAAATCAACAGGGGCATGATGAACCACACAACGCTTCCAGAAACGATGACGGCGGTTGCGATCAGCACACCCGGCGAACCGACCGTGCTGAAACCGGAGCAGCGCGACGTGCCGAAGCCCGGTGAGGGCGAGATTCTGATAAGGGTGCGCGCTGCGGGCATCAATCGGCCGGATGTCTTTCAGCGCAAGGGGCTTTATCCACCGCCGCCTGGCGCCTCGGACCTGCCGGGTCTGGAAGCGGCCGGCGAGGTGGCTGCGGTGGGCGAAGGCGTGAAGCGCTGGCAGGTGGGCGATCGCGTTACCGCGCTCACGCCGGGTGGCGGCTATGCCGAGTACTGCCTCACGCATGAGACCAACGCACTGCCGATCCCGCACGGTCTCATCTTCACCGAAGCGGCAGCGGTGCCTGAAACCTTCTTTACCGTGTGGCACAATGTGTTTCAGCGCGGCGGCCTGAAGGCGGGCGAAACGCTGCTCGTTCATGGCGGTTCCTCGGGTATCGGCACAACGGCCATCCAGGTGGCCACGGCACTGGGCTCGAAGGTGATCGCCACGGCAGGCTCGGCCGAGAAATGCGCTGCCTGCGCCTCTCTGGGTGCGGTGCGTTCGATCAATTATCGTGACGAGGATTTCGTCGAAGCCGTCAAGGAAGAGACGGATGGTCATGGGGCGGATGTCATCCTCGACATGATCGGCGGCGATTATATCGAACGCAATTATGCCGCCGCCGCCATGGACGGTCGCATCGTGCAGATCGCCTTCCTGAAAGGCTCGCGCGCTACGGTCGATTTCTCGCAGGTCATGCGCAAGCGGCTTGTCCATACGGGCTCCACGCTCAGGCCCCGTTCCGTGGCGTTCAAGGCACGTATCGCCACCGAGCTGGAAGCGCATGTCTGGCCGCTTCTCGCCGCGCGCCGCATTTCGCCCGTGATGGACATGACCTTTCCTCTTGAAGAGGCCTGGCGTGCGCATGAACGCATGGAAGAGGGTGCCCATATCGGCAAGATCGTGCTCGAAGTCGCCTGACCATGGGGAGGCGTTGACCCAAAAGAAAACCCCGGCGCTTGTGCCGGGGTTTTCTCGCCCTGGGAGGCTGTGTCACCGCGTTTCCGCGTTGCCTGGATTTGCTCTAGTTTGTGGCGTCGAGTTTGCCGAGATTGACGAAAATCGTCTCACCGGATGAATCGTCCACACCGTCATTGTCGGTCACGAAGTAGGCCGTGCCTTCCGCGTCGATGGCGAGACCCTCGATCTTGTCGACCACATAGCCGTTGGTCGCGGCTTTCATGTCGGGCAACAGGTCGCGCTCCAGTGTCTTTTCGACCAGCGGCAGATCCGCATCCAGCGCCGCCGGCTGAAAGCCGTCGAGCGACACGCTGTAGAGCTTCTTGATCTTCGCAGACGTGCCGATCTGGTTGTCACGCTCGACGATATAGAGCTTTCCATCGTGAGCGGTGATCTCGGAGAGGCCGACCCAGCCCTTCTCGCCTGCATCGAGCGGGTAGCGCACGGCGGCCCACTCGCCGCTGGCGGGTCTGTAGCTCAAAAGCTTCACCTGGCCCTTGGGATCGTCGCCCCATTCGCGCTGAATGGCCATGACCAGCATCTGGTCATCGCCTTCACCGACCACGGTCACGCCTTCCATGCCGAAACGCTTTTCGACTGCCAGAAGCTCCGCGGGAAGCGCGATCTCTTCCCTGATCTCGCCGGCGGCGTCGACGCGGAAGAGCGCATGTGGCGTCAGACGGTCGGTGCGGCCTTCCGAAGCGAGCCAGAAGCCGCCTTTGCCGTCATTGGCTATGCCCTCGAGGTCGAGCTTCTGGGCTGCCATGCCGCCGCGCGTGACGATGGTCCTGGCGGTGATCCGGGCCGGCGTCTCGGTCGCATCGATGGTGAAGATGGCCGGCTGGTTGCGGTAGAAGGAGTCGGACACGGCGTAGAGTGTGCCCGGCTTTTCGGAATCTGCCACGAGGCCGGAGAGGGCGCCCCAGCCAAACGGAACGCCATTGTCGTCACGCGCCGATTCGATGGTCGGATAGACGGGCTCTCCTTCGGTCAGTTCGTAGACCATCACGTGAGAGCGGGCCGCGCCGTCTTCCACCAGATCGGCCTCGTTTGCCGTAACGAGCAGGTTACGTTCGGGTATGGCCACGAGGCCTTCAGGGCCGATGCCGGAGGGCAGGACCTGGACAAATTCCGGCGCACCGCCCGTGTCGCGGTAGACGACGACGAGCGAGGCGCGCTCCAGTGCCACGAAGATGTACTGCTGATCGCCGAAGGTCGCGACTTCCAGTCCTTCCGGCTCGGTGCCCTTGGCGTCTGAGCGCTTGTCGGGATAGTGGCCGGCAGCCGCAGCGCGGAACTCAAGATCATTGCCGCTGTCGAACAGAACGTCGCCTGACTTGCTGAAGATGGTGAAACTGCGCGATCCACCTTCATAATCGCCTTCATTGGCGGTGACGAACCGATCGCTGTCCAGCCATTTCACGGCGTCCGGTTCGCGCTTCAGGTTCTGCACATTCTGATCGAAAGCGATGGCGCCATTGTCCAGCGTGTCGATGTTTTCCAGGCTGATCTGGCCGGCGGAAAAATGGCCTGTCACCTCGCCGGTCTCGGCTGCAACCACGGCGATGTGATTGTTTTCCTGCATGGTGACGACGATCTCGCCGGCGTCGTTGAAATCAACGAATTCCGGCTCCGGGTCTTCCGGTGCGATCTCTGCAAGGCCGCTCAGGGAGACGGTCTTCATGCTGCCGCAGTCGGGAACCCCGTCGTTGAGATTGAAGACCTTCAGGTCACCGGCGGGCATCTGCGGGATCACACCGTCGTTCAGGTCCTCGTCGCGCTCGTTCTCGATGGCGACGGCGAGAAAACGCCCGTCACTGCTGACGGCCACTGAATCCGGCTGGCCACCCAGATCGCAGGACTTCTCGGCGGTCTTCGCCGCCATGTCGATCACCACGAGATTGCCGGAAGGGCTTGTGTAGCTCTCGGAGGTGTTCACGGCCGCGATGGCCTTCTGGCCCGCCACAGCCACCGAGGTAGGCTCGCCGTCCAGCCTGAGCATGCCGCCCGCCTTCGGGGCGCTGGCATCGCCGATGTCAACGAAACCCACACCGCCCAGCGGGCTGTCGGAGTAAATCAGCGTCTTGCCATCTGCGCTGCGTGCGATGATCTCCGAGGAGGTTTCTGTTGTCACATCGGCATCAGCCGGCAGGTTCTCCGCCACCGGGAAGGTGGCGATGCGGTTGAATGCCATGTCCGCATGCGCGGGCAGAATGACGGCCGTGCTTGCCAGCAGGCCCAGAATGATTGCGTGGCGTCCCATGTCTGAAAACTCCCTCAAGACCCATAGGAGCGGCACAATCGGAAGCCTTGATTTCAGGCCGATGACACATCGATGACGGTTCGGTGACACTCCCCATCTGCCGTGTCGCGCAATTTGTTGCGTCAGGGGGACGTTTCAGTTTATAACGCGGGCGATATTTCCCAACATCGGTGGTTATGACCACCGCCCGCGCCAGGGACGCGGGCGAAGGAAGAGGATTCTTGACACATGGCCAACACGCTTCTCATGCCCAAGGCCACCGCCGTCTGGCTGGTCGACAACACGGCACTGACCTTCGATCAGATCGCCGAATTCTGCAAACTCCACCCGCTCGAAGTGGGGGCGATTGCCGATGGTGATGCCGCACAGGGCATCAAGGGCATGGACCCGGTTATGACCGGACAGCTCACCCGCGAGGAAATCGCCCTTGGCGAGGGCAACCCGAACCACAAGCTGCGGCTTTCGGAGCCGAAGGTTCGCGTGCCCGAGACCAAGCGCAAGGGCCCCCGCTACACGCCGCTCTCCAAGCGCCAGGATCGCCCCAACGCCATTCTCTGGCTGGTGCGCAATCATCCCGAGCTCAAGGATGCGCAGATCTCGCGTCTTGTGGGCACCACGAAATCGACCATTGAGGCGATCCGTGAGCGCACGCACTGGAATTCGGCAAACCTCGTGCCGATGGACCCGGTGACTCTGGGCCTTTGCTCGCAGATCGATCTCGATCTGGAAGTGCAGCGCGCGGCAAAGTACCTGCCGCCGCAGGAAAGCACCGGCGAGACCCTGCTCCCGGCTTCCGAGACCGAGGATCTGCCGATCGGTGAGCAGGCTCCGTCCGAGACGTCCTCCGACGAGCAGGAACTCGACGCGGATGCGGTCTTTGCCAAGCTCTCGTCGCTGAAATCCAGCGATGCGGACGAAGAAGAAGAGGACGAGCGGTCCTGATCCGAATATTGAGCATCGGACCGAAAAGTGGAAACCGGTTTTCGGATTATTCCGATGCTCCATTAATAATTTAGATCGTCCTTTGTGCGTCCGGATGGACGCACGGCGATCTATTGCATCGGACCGAAAAGTGGAAACCGGTTTTCGGATTATTCCGATGCTCCATTAATAATTTAGATCGTCCTTTGTGCGTCCGGATGGACGCACGGCGATCTATTGCATCGGACCGAAAAGTGGAAACCGGTTTTCGGATTATTCCGATGCTCCATCAATAGTTTAGATCGCTCCCCGGCTGCCGGGGGGCATCCCTCAGCTCGCGCAGGCTCTGCCCATCATGGCTTCGTGCATTTCCATGCGCCGGTAGAAGTCGGCAAGCTGCTTGCCTCGCTCAGGGCGGAAAGTCCGACCTGCCGGTTTCATCGTTGCGATGCGGTCGATGCGGAATGTGCGGAAATCCCCGCGCAACTCGCACCACGCCACCAGTGTCCAGACCTTGCCCCAGAACCAGAGACCAAGCGGGCGCACGTCGCGCTCGGAGGTGCGCCCGGCTTCATCCCGGTAATCGATGGAGAGTACGTCCCTCGTCTCCACCGCACGCTCCAGCGTGTCGATGGCCTGGCGGTCCATGTCGCTCACCACCCAGCGCGGGGTGTGAATTTCGGTGCGGGCAATGCGGTCGCGCTCCGGCTCGGGCAGCACGGTTCCTATCTTGATCAGGGCTTCCTCGGCCGCCCGCGCCATGGCCGCGCCGCCAAAGGCGCGAACCATGCGCGCACCGGCCACCAGCGCCACGATCTCATCGCGTGTGAACATGAGCGGGGGAAGCTCGAACCCCTCCCGCATCAGATAGCCGACACCGGCTTCACCGTCGATCGGCACGCCGGTCGACTGCAGGTCGGCAATATCACGATAGATCGTGCGCTCGGAAACCTCGAGACGCTCGCTCAAAAGACGCGCCGTAACCAGGCGCCCGCCCCGCAAATGCTGGACGATCTGAAAAAGTCGGTCAGCACGGCGCATGCGTATTTCTCCTCACGCAAAAATTCCGAAGCTGTTTCCGTCGGGGTCGAGACAATACACGAAACGGCCGGCAGGAATAGTAATAATGGGTGATACCAGTTTGCCGCCATTCTTTGTGACACGCTCCATGGCGTCTTCAAGCGGGGCCGGCACCGCAAGATGGATCGTCGGGCCGGTTCCCTCCGGAGCCGGCTTGCCGGGGTAGATGTGTCCGGCGACAGAATCCTGCGGATCGCGTGTGTCGAAGATGGCGAACGGGTTGGGCCCGTCCTCGCGCAGCACGAGTTCGTTCTGCACCACCGCGGCGTAGAAGTCCCGCGCGCGATCGAGATCGGTCACCGGGATCTCCGCCCAGACCACTGCGTTTAGCGGCAACGTATCGGACATGCCTCACAACCCTCCATTGTCGATATTGTCGATGGGGCAAGAATGACACAGCCCTCCTGACAACATTCCGTCAGGAGGGCTGAAAAGGTGTTGCCTGAGATTGAGAACGTGCTCAGCCGGGCTGAAACTCGCGCGCCATCATCGCTCGGAATTCCGTCAGCATCTCCATTTTGTCAGGGAAGACAGCTTCGAGGAAAGCTGAAGCAAAGGTGGCAGGTGCGGTGCCGGGTGCGCTCACCACGCGGTCATCGCAGATGGCGAAAGGCACATCGCGATAATTCTCTCTGCCTTTGTAGTCGGGCAGGTTCTCGTCGATCCAGTCCGCGCCGTTGCTGGTGTGGGTGCGGGTTTGGAAAAGCCCTGCACGTGCGAGTGCAAGCGTGCCCGCGCAGATGCCGCCCACCACACCACCACGGGCTCCCACCGCCTGCAGAAGCGGGGCGATGTCCGGTGCATCGGCCACGGTCCACCGGTCGGACCCGATCACTGCAACAGCGCCGAGATCCGCGTTTTCCTCCGCAGAGACCCCTCGGTCGCCGGTTCGCCGAAAACCGGCGATCGACGTCACCGTTCCGGCGCCAGGCGTCAGCGCCACGGCATCCGCGCCAAGCCATTCCACGGCGGAAGCGGCGAGAAGGCCGTATTCCCAGTCGGCATAGTTCTCGATGAAGACGAAGCCGATTTTCTTGCGATCACTCATTGCATCTCCTTGAAGTGCGGCAGGCTCAGCGCCGATGGCGGCTGGCGGGGTCCCAGTCAATATCGCGTTGCACGGCGGTCGGCAGGTCGTTCAGCATTCGTCTGGTCAGCCTGCGCCGCCGGCGCTCACGGGTTTGGTCGGCCCAGCGGCGGACAGCATTGAGGAAGCTTCCGGGGAAGTCTGACATGGCAACAATCTCCTGATTCTGGCAGGAGTATTATCGCTCCGCGGTGGTGACAGCGTTTTGTCAGGATCCTTCCGGCTTGACCTCAACCGTGTAGTTCAGCGGCAGCCGACCGCCATCGGCATAGATGGTCTGTCCCGTCACGTAGCTCGCATCGTCGTCGGCCAGAAAGGTTGCCACCGATGCGATTTCGCCAGGCTCCCCGATGCGACCGAGCGGCGTGCGCGAAAGCATCCGGTTGCGCGCTGCCTGGTCGCTGTTCACGCTGGCAAGCATGTCGGTTGCGATCGAGCCTGGGCCAATAGCGTTGACGCGGATGCCGTAGGGCGCCAGTGCCAGCGCCATGACGCGTGTGAGCTGGCTGACACCCCCCTTGGATACCGTGTAGGCGATCTGTTCGGGGATGGCGAGAATGGCGTTGATCGACGACATGTTGATGATCGTGCCGGCCGCGCCGCCGCCTTCGACCTTCTCGACCATATAGCGCGCGACCGCCTGGCCTGTCAGGAAGGTGCCCTTCAGATTGGTGTCGAGCACACGGTTGAAGTCTTCCTCCTTGAGATCGAGAAAATCGGCTGCGTGCACGATCCCTGCATTGTTGACGAGAATGTCGACATCACCGAAGGCATCGATCGTCTCGGCCAGCAGGTTGTGAACGTCGAGCCGCTTGCTCACATCGGCCTTCACAAAGCGCGCATCACCCAGTTTTTCGAGGTCGGCCAGCGCCTGCGCGCCTTTTTCACTCTCCAGGTCGGCGATCACGACCTTGACGCCGTGGCGCAGAAACCGCTCGGCGATTGCATAGCCTATACCGCCCGCGCCGCCCGTTACGATTGCTGTCTTGCCGTCCAGTGCCATGTTAAATCCTCATGCCGAAAACGGCTGGACCCTGCGCCGCAGGCGCGGGAAGGTCAAGAGCTGTGCGGCCTGCTGACGCGTGATCAGGAGTCCGACCGGCCGAGCGCCTCGCCGATTTCATCCAGAACGGCCGGGTCGTCGATGGTGGCCGGCATGGTCCATTCCTGATGGTCGGCGATCTTCTGCATGGTGGCGCGCAGGATTTTGCCCGAGCGTGTCTTGGGCAGGCGCTTCACCGGCACGACCTTCTTGAATGCGGCGACAGGCCCGATGCGCTCGCGCACCATGGCGATCAGTTCACGTTCCACCGTGCCCATATCGGCTGTGTTCTTTCCATGCAGCACCACGAAGCCGCAGGGCACCTGTCCCTTCAGTGGATCGGCAATGCCGATCACCGCGCACTCGGCGACGGCCGGGTGTTCGGCCACCACCTCTTCCATGCCGCCGGTGGAAAGTCGGTGGCCCGCCACGTTGATGATGTCGTCCGTGCGCGCCATGATGAAGAGATAGCCGTCTTCGTCCAGCAAGCCGGCGTCCGCCGTCTTGTAGTAGCCGGGGAACTCGCTGAGATAGGCATCGCGAAACCGCCTGTCGTCGTTCCAGAGCGTCGGCAATGCGCCAGGCGGCAGTGGCAGCTTCACCACCACATTGCCGAGTGTGCCTGCCGGCACCTCGTGTCCCGCATCGTCCAGAACCTGCACGTCATACCCCGGCATAGGCACGCCGGGGGAGCCATATTTAACCGGGAGCATCCCGAGCCCGATTGGGTCCTGGCTGATCGGTGCTCCGGTTTCCGTCTGCCACCAATGGTCGATCACTGGAACGCCCAGCGTCCTCTCCGCCCATTTGACGGTGTCGGGATCGGCGCGCTCGCCAGCCAGAAAGAGTGTGCGGAAGCCGGAGAGGTCGTGCGGGGCCAGCATCTCCGCGTCCGGGTCTGCCGTACGGATCGCGCGAAACGCGGTCGGCGCGGTGAAGAGCGCGGCCACATTGTGTTCGGCGATTACCCGCCAGAACACGCCGGCATCGGGCGTGCCGACCGGCTTGCCCTCAAAGAGGATTGTGGTGCAGCCATGAAGCAGTGGCGCATAGACGATGTAGGAGTGGCCCACAACCCAGCCCACATCCGATGCCGCCCAGAAGGTTTCACCCGGCCTGATGCCGAATTCGTTGAACATCGACCATTTGAGCCGCACCATATGGCCGCCATTGTCGCGCACCACGCCCTTGGGCCGGCCTGTCGTGCCAGACGTATAGAGGATGTAGAGCGGGTCGGTTGCAAGCACCGGCTCGCACGGCACCACGCGGCCCTCGGCCCGTGCGGCATTCACCAGTTCGGCGTAGTCGTGGTCGCGGCCTTCCGTCAGGTCGCAGCGCTGTTCCTCTCTCTGCAGGATCAGACACGCCTCCGGCCTGGCGGCGGAGAGGCTGATCGCTTGGTCGAGCAGCGGCTTGTAGGCCACCACACGGCCGGGCTCCAGCCCGCAGGAGGCCGAGATGATTGCCTTTGGCGCTGCGTCGTCGATGCGTGCGGCCAGTTCGCGGGCGGCGAATCCGCCGAACACCACCGAATGCACCGCGCCTATGCGCGCGCAGGCCAGCATGGCGAACACCGCCTCCGGCACCATGGGCATGTAGATGACCACGCGGTCGCCCTTGCCGACGCCGAAATCTTTCAGCACCGCAGCCAGCGCCGAGACCTCGTCTTTCAGCTCGCCATAGGTGAAGCTTTTCTGGCGGCGGCTGATGGGGCTGTCATAGACGAGGGCGGGTTGATCCTTTCGCCCGCCCTCGACATGCCGGTCCACCGCATTGAAGCATGTGTTGCAGGTCGCGCCGGGAAACCAGCGTCCGTAAACGCCGGCCCCGGCGTCGAAAACCTTCTCCCAGGGGCCGAACCAGTCGATTTCGGCGGCAGCCTCCGCCCAGAATTCCTCCGGATTCTGTTTCCAGTTTCCGTAGACCTCGTGATAGCGCGACGCCATCCCGCCTCCTCCCTGCGGTTTGAGCCTCTTTGCGAGGAGGTTAGCGGATCGGGTGGCCGCGCGTAAATCAGACTTGCGGCGAAGGGTGCGGTTTTGACAGGCGACAGGCAGGGAGGCACAACAGGATATGTCTTCGCGAATCGGGCCTTCATGACCAAAATCCTGCTGCTTCTCATCCTGGCGATGATGATTGTGCACATCATCAAGCCGCTTGGCTTTCCGGGTCTCAGGCGCCGTGCCGATTTCTGGAAGCTGGCCCTTATCGCGCTTGCCGCGGTGTCGCTCACCATTCTTTTACGCGGCGGCGAATAGGGCGTGAAACACGGTCTGCAAACGCCGCTTACAGGCCGTTTCTGGGCTTGTTGAAGCGCAAGGACCGACTGGCCTGCCCGTGTTCGATCCCATCACTCTTCAGTGATCGCATCTGGCGTTTTCGATCATTCATCATCATGTGTGAATCAGGCGGGAGCGGCAGGTGCCGCAACCGCCCGCAAACAGACCGGAAATCAAGAAAGGAGCGACGCGATGATGACGTCGGAACCGGCCTGTCCCGTCCCGGCTCTGCGGAGCTGAGATCGCATTTCCCTTGCCGGGACGGAACGGCGAAGGAGATATGCGATGTTTACCAAGAAAATCATCAGGCACGCTGCCGCCATACTCGGCGCAGCCGTGATGTTTACTGCCCTTGCAGGAGGCGCGCATGCGCAGGTCAGGGCGTGCGGTCCACGGTCTGAAGTTATCTCCTGGCTGGAGAGCAGGTTTCAGGAGCGGCAGGCCGGCTTTGGTCTGGTCGGTGACCGGGCCGTGATGGAACTCTATACGTCGTCCGCCGGGACCTGGACGCTGATTGTGACGGATCCGCTGAAGCGGACCTGCTTCGTAGCATCCGGACACTCCTGGGTCGACGTGCCTCCTCCGGCCACCCAGGCGTGGACGGTGCCCTGAGGCTGACCGATCCTGACGCGCGTGCTGCGGAACGGAAACGGCCCGCCGACAATCGCCGACGGGCCGCGATATGCGTTCTCGATGTGCCTGATTGATCAGGCGGCCTCGAGATCCTGCTTCCACTGGCCGGTGGCGGCAAGGCTGTTCATCTTCGCGCGGTGCGCGAAAGCCTTCTGCGCCGCTGCCACGTTTTCCTTCTTGCCGGCCCAGGTCTTCAGCGCGGCAGCCTGCAGCGCACGGCCGTAGGAGAAGGTCAGCGCCCACGGCATGTCGAAGCCGGCATTCATGAGCGAGAGATGCGCCGTCGCTTCCTCGTCCGACTGGCCGCCGGAAAGGAACGCAATGCCGGGCACCGCGGCCGGAACGGTCGACTTCAGGCAGCGCACGGTCTTTTCGGCCACTTCCTCGCGGCTCGCCTTGCGGGCGTTCTTGCCGTCGATCACCATGTTCGGCTTCAAGACCATGCCCTCAAGCGAGACGCGCGCGTCGTAGAGTTCGGCGAAGACTGTCTTCAGAACCCACTCGGTGACCTCGTAGCAGCGGTCGATGGAGTGATCGCCCGGCTTGCCGTCCATCAGCACTTCCGGCTCGACGATCGGCACGATGCCTGCTTCCTGACAAAGCGCAGCATAGCGTGCGAGCGCCTGTGCGTTCTGCTTCACCGCGCCCCAGCTCGGCAGGTCGTTCGAGATGGAGATCACACCGCGCCATTTGGCGAAGCGCGCGCCAAGGCCGTAATATTCGGCCAGACGGTCGCGCAGGCCGTCGAGGCCCTCGGTGATGGTTTCGCCGTCGAAGCCGGCCAGCGGCTTGGCGCCGCCATCGACCTTGATGCCCGGCACGGCGCCGGAGGCCTTGATGACATCGACCAGCGGCGTGCCGTCGGCAGCCTTCTGGCGGATCGTCTCATCGTAGAGGATGACGCCGGAGATGCAGTCCTTCATCGCCGCCTCGGCGCGGAACATCATCTCGCGATAATCGCGGCGGTTCTCTTCCGTCGATTCCAGCCCGATCGTGTCGAAGCGCTTCTTGATGGTGCCGGAACTCTCGTCCGCCGCCAGTATCCCCTGTCCGGGGGTCACCATGGCGGCTGCAATATCCTCAAGGCGTTCGCTCATTTCAGGTCTCCTGTCTGTTCATGACCGGGCGATAGCAGATGACGATGACAAACGGAATGCGCCCTTAAGACCCCTAATCGATTGAAATGACAGGCTATTCACATTTTGCTTAACGGGTCTTCGAAAGTGCCTCCACGCCGGGCAGTTTCTTGCCTTCCATCCACTCCAGAAATGCACCGCCTGCTGTCGACACATATGAGAATTCCTCTGCCACTCCGGCATGGTTCAGCGCCGCCACCGTGTCTCCGCCGCCGGCTACCGAGACGAGCAGTCCCTCGGCGGTGCGATGTGCTGCGTGCTTCGCCGCCGCCACCGTCGCTGCGTCGAACGGTTCGATCTCGAACGCACCCAGCGGACCGTTCCACACCACCGTGTCGGCGCGGTCGAGCCATTCGTTGACCTTCTCGACGCTTTTTGCGCCCACATCGAGGATCATGGCATCCGCCGGCACGCTTTCGATCTCGACCGTTTCGCTCTCCGCGCCAGCCTTAAACTCGCGCGCCACCACGGCATCCACCGGCAGGATCAGCGCACAGCCGCTTTCCGCCGCCTCAATCATGATCTGCTTTGCCGTCTTTGCAAGATCGTGTTCGCACAGAGATTTGCCGACTTCCGTGCCGCGCGCGGCGAGGAATGTGTTGGCCATGCCGCCGCCGATCACCAGGGCGTCGACCTTTTTCACCAGATTCATCAGGAGGTCGATTTTCGTGGAAACCTTCGCGCCGCCGACAATGGCGAGCACGGGTTTGGCCGGTTTGCCGAGCCCTTTTTCCAGCGCTTCCAGCTCCGCCTGCATGGTGCGGCCCGCATAGGCCGGCAGCAGATGGGCGAGCCCCTCTGTCGAGGCGTGGGCGCGGTGGGCGGCTGAGAAAGCATCGTTCACATAGATGTCGCCATTCTCGGCCAGCGCCCTTGCGAATTCGGGATCGTTCTTCTCCTCGCCCTCGTGGAAACGCGTGTTTTCCAGAAGCAGGATGTCGCCATTCGTCATTTCGGCAATCGCCTCCGCCGCCGGCGCGCCGATACAATCCTTTGCAAAGTGCACACGATGGTCGAGCACGCTTTCCACCGCATAGGCGATGGGTTCCAGCGATGCTGCCGGATCAGGCTTGCCCTTCGGTCGGCCGAAATGCGCCATCAGGATCACCTTCGCGCCCTTGCCCGAAAGCTCCTGGATGGTCGGCGCGACGCGCTCGATCCGTGTGGTGTCGCTCACCTTGCCGTCTTTCACCGGCACGTTCAGGTCGACGCGCACCAGCACACGCTTGCCTGCAATGTCGTTGAGATCGTCAAGGGTCCTGAAATCCGGCATGATGCGTCGATGTCTCCTGTGAGGGGTTCGCGGATGGTGGGAAGAAGTCGGCCGCCCGGAACCGCTGGTGGAAGAGTGATGTGAATTCGTCGGCGACCATACAGCGCCGTGCGGCGGGTGCAAGATGGTGGTTGCGATTATGCGCTGGCGCCGGGGGGCTGCTTCTTTTGGAAGATGCGGCGCAGGATCTCGCGGGGGTTGAGCAGCAGCGGCAGGCGCGCTTCGGGCGGGTGCGGTTCAACCGAAAGGCCTATGGCACTGATGCGTCCGTCTTCATCGACATCGCGCACGATCAGTTCGATTTCACCCAGGGTCGTCCGGTCGCCATATTCGGCGCGTCCACCGAGCCGTTCGCGTATGAGGTCGGCAATGGTCTTCTTCTGGTCGTCTTCGCTCAGTCCCGGCGCATATGCTGCTTCGATGTCGGACGCCGGCCGCTCGGGGTCGACAGCAAAGGCGCCGAAGAAATCGGCATCCTCCGGGTCCACCTCCGCCGGGCTTGCGAACAGGCGGTCGAGCAGGCGCGGATAGCGGTCAGGCACAAAAATATAGACATGGTCGCCGGCGGCGAGCCGCCCGGCATACTGATAGGTCATGGAGCGCCCGTCGCGCACCACCAGAGACGGCTTCGCCCAGCGTGGAATGCGCTGGCCGCGCTCCACCGGGCTCCCTGCCACCACGCGATAGGCGAGGAGTTCATGACGGGCGGAGCCGGGCAGTTCCAGCTCAACCTTGTTCAGCGGCCCCATGCGTGGCGGCAGTGTCAGCCCCAGCCGGCGTGCCAGCGGCCCCACCGTCCAGCCCTGCACGATCAGCGAGACAAGCACGATGATGAAAACGATGTTGAACAGGGGGCGGCCATTCGGCAGTTCGTCGATCAGCGGTGTGATCGCAAGCAGGATCGACACGGCACCGCGCAGGCCCACCCAAGAGATGAAGGCGCTTTCGGCGGGCGAGAAGCGGAACGGCATCAGACAGAGCGTCACCGCCAGCGGACGGGCGACGAAAATCAGAAACAGGCCGATAAACAGTGCCGGCAGAATGATCTCGGCAAATTGCGACGGCGTCGCAAACAGGCCGAGCACGAGAAACATGATGATCTGCGCCAGCCAGGTCACGCCGTCCTGAAAGCGCTTTAGCATGGCGGTCGAGCGCAGCTTGGCATTGCCGGCGATCAGGCCCGCCACATAAACTGCGAGAAAGCCCGAACCGCCCATGGCGCCGGCCAGCGCAAACACAAGCAGAGACAGAGCAAGGACGAAAATGGGCAAAAGTCCCTGTTCCAGCCTGAGTCGGACCACCAGCCGCACGATGCTCCAGCCGCCGACGAGGCCCGCCACGAGTCCGATCCCCATCTGCTGCAGGAAGCCGAGTGCCACGTCGACCGCCAGTTCTCCCGCCTGGATCGCTTCGCCACCTGCGATCAGCCCGACGAGAGAGAGCGTGAGGAAGATCGCGATCGGGTCGTTCGATCCCGATTCGACTTCCAGCGTCGATCGCACCCGCTCGCGCACGGAGATGTTGCCCACCCGTAGCAGGAAGAACACGGCCGCCGCGTCGGTCGATGCCACGGTTGCGCCAAGCAGGAAGGACTCAAGCCAGCTGAAGCCCGTTACATAGTAGGCTGCAACGCCCACGAGCCCGGCGGTCAGCAACACGCCGATGGTCGCAAGGACGATGGCGGGCGCTGCGGCCTGCCTGAACGCTGTTATGGACGTGCCAAACCCTGAATCGAAAAGGATAACGGCCAATGCCAGCGAGCAGATGAAATAGGCAATCGCTGCATTGTCGAAATCAAGCCCGAGCCCGTCTGTCCCGGCTGCCAGGCCGATGCCCAGGAAGATGAGGAGGAGCGGTGCGCCGAAGCGAAAGGCAATCAGGCTCGAAAACGCGGCGAAGAGCACAAGAGCCGTGCCCACGAGCGTTATGAGATAAATGCCCTGATCCATCCGCCTCTTTCGATCCCGCCTGCCTCAAGTTGCTGTTCTTTTTCATAAAAGATGCGGCGGAAGTGAGATGCAAGGGCCGGGCCAAAAGAAAAACGCCCGGCGCGGTGGCCGGGCGTTCAGAATGGCTTGTAAACCGTGTCAGATGGTCTTGCCGAAGGCCACGGCCGTGTCGGCCATGCGGTTGGAGAAGCCCCATTCATTGTCGTACCAGGACATGACGCGAACCAGGTCACCTTCGATCACCTTGGTCTGGTCGAGCGCGAAGGTGGAGGAGGCGGGGTTGTGGTTCAGGTCGATGGAGACAAGCGGCTCGTTGGTATAGGCGAGGATACCCTTCAGGCCGCCATCGGCGGCGGCGACGAGCGCCTGGTTGACCTCTTCTACCGTAACCTTCTTCTTCGGCACGAACTTGAAGTCGATGACCGAAACATTCGGGGTCGGAACGCGAATGGAAACGCCGTCCAGCTTGCCGTTAAGCTCCGGCAGGACAAGGCCGACAGCCTTGGCGGCGCCCGTCGAGGTCGGGATCATGGACATCGCAGCGGCGCGGGCGCGATAGAGATCCTTGTGCATCGTATCGAGCGTCGGCTGGTCGCCCGTATAGGCGTGAACCGTGGTCATGAAGCCTTTTTCGATGCCGAAGGCATCGTTCAGGACCTTGGCCACCGGCGCCAGGCAGTTGGTGGTGCAGGAGGCATTGGAGACCACGCGGTGCTCGCTGGAGAGCTTGTCGTGGTTGACACCATAGACAACCGTCAGGTCGGCGCCGGAAGCCGGAGCCGAAACCAGCACGCGCTTGGCGCCGGCGTCGAGATGCAGCGATGCCTTATCCTTGGCGGTGAAGATGCCGGTGCATTCCATCACGATGTCGACACCCAGCTCGCCCCACGGCAGCTTGGAGGGATCGCGTTCTGCAAAAACCTTGAAGGAATCGGAGCCGATGCTGATCGTGTCGCCGTCGACCTTCACCTCGGATGGGAAGCGGCCATGCACGCTGTCATAGCGCAGAAGGTGGGCATTGGTCTCGACTGGGCCGAGATCGTTGATCGCGACGATGTCGATGTCCTTGCGGCCCGACTCGTAGATCGCGCGTACGACATTGCGGCCGATGCGGCCAAATCCGTTGATGGCAACTTTGACGGTCATGAACTTCCTCCGGAGAGTGGGTGGCCGTGCGCAGGCACGGAAGGAGACGCCGCTTCATAGCGGCGTCTGCGTCGAGAATCCAGATGGCGGGGCAGGCATTCGCCCGCCCCAAACCGTAACAGGGCCACTATCGGGCTCAACCGAGCTCTGCCAGCCGCTTTTGCGCGGCGCTGGCTGCTGCTTCGGCGGTGATGCCAAAATGCTTGTAGAGCTCAGGCGCTGGCGCGCTGGCACCGAAGCCGGTCATGCCGATGAAGATTCCGTCGGAACCGATGATCGCGTCCCAACCCTGGCGTATGCCGGCTTCGATGGCCACCTTTACGGGGGCGTTGCCGATCACTGCCTTGCGGTAGTCGTCGCTCTGCTGCTCGAACAGTTCGAAGCAGGGCACCGAAACGACACGGGCCGGATGGCCGGCGGCATCGAGAAGGGCCTTGGCAGCCATTGCGACTTCCACCTCCGAGCCGGTGGCAAAGAGCGTCACCCTGGCGTCGTCGTCGGAACCGGCGAGCTCATAGGCACCACGGGCGCAGAGATTGTCAGCTTCATGGCTGGTGCGTACCGGTGCAAGGTTCTGGCGCGAAAGGGCAAGCGTGGACGGTGCCTTGCGGCTTTCGATCGCCACCTGCCAGCATTCTGCCGTTTCGATTGCATCCGCCGGGCGGAACACGAGATGGTTGGGGATTGCACGCAGCGCGGCCAGATGTTCCACCGGCTGGTGGGTCGGGCCGTCCTCGCCGAGGCCGATGGAATCATGCGTCATCACGAAGATGGAGCGGATCTGCATCAGCGAGGCGAGGCGCATCGCCGGGCGGGCGTAGTCCGAGAAGGTCAGGAAGGTGCCGCCATAGGGGATGATGCCGCCATGCAGCGTCATGCCGTTCATGGCGGCGGCCATGCCGTGCTCGCGGATGCCGTAGTGGATATAGCGGCCGGAGAAGTCCTCGGCGCTGATCGGGCCGGTCTGGCTCGTCTTGGTGTTGTTGGAGCCGGTCAGGTCCGCCGAGCCGCCGATGGTTTCCGGCAGGGCCGCGTTGATTGCCTCGAGCGCCATCTCCGATGCCTTGCGGCTTGCAACCTTTGGCGGTTCGGCGGCCAGCTTTTCCTTGTATTCGAGCATGGCCGCGGAGAAGGTCTCCGGCAGGTCGCCGCGCATGCGGCGCTCGAACTCGCCCCGCGTTTCCGCGTCGGCGGCCGCAAGGCGATCTTCCCAGGCCTTGCGCTCCTTGGCCGAGTGCAGGCCGGCCAGGCGCCAGTCGTCGAGAATGTCGGAAGGAACGGCGAAGGGTTCGGCATCCCAGCCCAGCGCCTTGCGTGCACCGGCGATTTCTTCCGCACCGAGCGGGGAGCCGTGCACCTTTGCAGTGCCGGATTTGGTCGGTGCGCCGAAGCCGATGGTGGTGCGGCAGGCGATCAGGGTCGGGCGGTCCGAACCCTTCGCGGATTCGATGGCGCCGGCAATGGCATCCGGATCATGTCCGTCGATGCGCATCGTGTTCCAGCCGGAGGCCTCGAAGCGCGCGCACTGGTCGGTGGAGTCTGTCAGCGAGGTGGAGCCGTCGATGGAGATCTGGTTGTCGTCGAACAGGACGATCAGCTTGTTGAGTTTCAGATGCCCGGCAAGCGTCAGCGCTTCCTGGCTGATGCCCTCCATCAGGCAGCCGTCGCCAGCCAGCACATAGGTGTAGTGATC
Organism: Nitratireductor lacus; assembly: GCF_056431025.1. Lineage (NCBI taxonomy): Bacteria > Pseudomonadati > Pseudomonadota > Alphaproteobacteria > Hyphomicrobiales > Phyllobacteriaceae > Nitratireductor > Nitratireductor lacus. Next base: position 38,698 of record NZ_JBWKMB010000003.1, read on the forward strand.
CACCAGGTCGTCGCCGTAGCGGGCGTTCAGGATGCGCTCGGCGATCGCCATGCCCACGGAATTGGCAAGACCCTGGCCAAGCGGGCCGGTGGTCGTCTCGATGCCGGCCGCATGGCCAAATTCCGGGTGCCCGGCCGTGCGCGAGCCGAGCTGGCGGAAGTTCTTGATCTCGTCGATCGTGATGTCTTCGTAGCCGAGCAGGTAGAGCAGCGAATAAAGCAGCATCGACCCATGGCCGGCTGAAAGAACGAACCGGTCGCGGTCGGCCCAGTCCGGGTTCTTCGGGTCGTGCTTCATGAAGCGGGTGAAAAGCACGGTGGCGATGTCTGCCGCACCCATGGGCAGGCCGGGATGGCCCGATTTGGCCTTCTCGACCGCATCCATGGAAAGGAAGCGGATCGCATTGGCCATCCGGTCGTGTTTGTCGCGTGAGATCATGATTGCTCGCTGGTCCGCTTTAGGCAGTTGTCGGGCAGACTGCAGGGGCAGTCCCGGCCCTTTGGAAAAAGCAGGCGACACATAGCAGTTGCGGCCTTGAAGTCAACAAAGGTGCGGTTTGCGGGCGTTTGCCTGCCGTTGGGGAAGGAAGATTTTGTATCAACCCTGTTACAGCATTTTGGGGGATTAGCCGACGTGTTTTGTTGACGGAACCTTCACACGGCGCCTAATCTTTTCGGCGTAACTGGTTAGTAAGGCCAGCGATTCGCAACCGAGGCTTCGCGAAACCTGTAGTGCGTTTGCCTGTCGGCACATGCCTGGGTGCATCACTGGGCGGATGAGAGTAAGCAAGATTGCCTGTGTCAAAACATTTTCGGAGTTCGCATGCCTGCGCCGCTTTGGTGGCTGGCGCGTTCCGGGGATGCTCGACTGGGGTTGGCGGCCATGAGTGGTGAAAGCACGCTCAAGGAGGTGATCGAGCGTCTGAACAAGGCGCTGTCCTCGCTTGAGGATGCCGTTGAGGCGCGTATTGAGCGGGATCGCGCGTTTGCCGATTCCGACGCCGAACTGCAGCGCATGAATGCAGACCGCGCGCGCCTCGCTCAGGAGATCGACAAGTCCGAAGCACGGGCCCAGCGTCTTGAAGAGGTGAACCGCGAGGTCTCGCGGCGTTTGGTCACGGCCATGGAGACCATCCGTGCCGTGCTGGATCGGTAGGGCGGGCGATGGCACAGGTTACAGTCACGATCGACGGCAAGTCCTATCGCATGGCCTGCGACGAGGGGCAGGAAGAGCATCTTGTCAGTCTGGCGCAGCGTTTCGACCGTTATATCACCCATTTAAAAGATTCTTTCGGTGAGATCGGCGACCACCGGCTGGCGGTTATGGCCGGGATCATGGTGATGGATGAGCTTTCGGAGCTGCAGAAGCGGATGCGCACCATGGAGGGTGAGGTCGCGACGCTTCGCAAGACGCGCGACGATGCCCTGAATCAGTCCGGCAAGAATGACGCCGCCGTGACCGGCGCGCTGAACGATCTTGCCACACGCATGGAAAGTCTGGCCGGAAAGCTTGCCGGAAAGCCGTAAAACGGCGCATAAGCCTGTTTTCCCGAACCGCGCAGTGGCAAATCAGGCAGATGAGCAGACAGAAAAACAGCGATACCCGCATCCAGCTTGCCGTTATCGGCGCGGCGCAGGGCCTGCGTGGCGAGGTTCGCGTCAAGGCTTTCACCGGCGATCCCCTGGCGATCGGCGACTACGGTCCGCTGACCACCGAGGATGGGCGCAAACTGACCGTTCTCAATGTACGACCCGCAAAGAACGTGGTTGTGGCGCGCTTTGCCGAGGTGGGTGACCGCAACGCCGCCGAGGCGCTGAACGGGACCGCATTGTTCATTGAGCGTGATGCGCTGCCGGATGATCTCGGGGAAGAGGAATTCTACCATGCCGACCTGATCGGTCTTGCCGTTGTCGACGGCGAGGGAGAGCGGGTTGGCAGGGTGCGGGCGCTGCACAATTTCGGCGGTGGCGACATTCTCGAGGTCGGGTTGGCCGAAGGCGGCTCGGCAATGGTTCCCTTCACCCGAGCCGCCGTGCCGCATGTGCGCGTTTCAAAAGGCGAAGTGGAGATCGACCGCGTAGCGGCCGGTCTCGTCGAAGACGACGACCCCGACATGCCGCGCGAAGGAGATGTCTCGTGACGTTTCACGCGACGATCCTCACGCTCTACCCTGAAATGTTTCCCGGCTCGCTCGATCTGTCGCTGGCCGGCAGGGCGCGCGAGGCTGGAACATGGTCGCTGGAAACCGTCCAGATCCGCGATTTCGCCACGACGAAACATCGCAATGTGGATGATACGCCCGCCGGCGGCGGTGCGGGTATGGTCATGCGCGCCGACGTGCTGGCGCGCGCCATCGACCATGCCGCGCCGGCTGACGATCCACGTCCGCGCCTCTTGATGAGCCCGCGCGGAAAGCCGCTCGACCAGCAGCGTGTGCGCGAACTGGCAGCCGGGCCGGGCGCGGTGATCCTGTGCGGCCGGTTCGAAGGGGTGGACCAGCGCGTCATCGAGGCGCGCGGCCTCGAAGAGGTCTCCATCGGCGACTATGTGCTTTCCGGCGGCGAGCCGGCGGCCCTCGTGCTCCTCGATGCGGTGATCCGCCTTCTGCCCGGCGTGATGGGCAACGATGCCTCGGGCGAGGACGAGAGCTTTGAAGGCGGGCTTCTGGAACATCCGCAATACACCCGCCCCCAGCTTTTCGAAGAAAGGCCCATTCCCGACATTCTCCTGTCGGGCAATCATGCGAAGATTGCCGCATGGCGACGGGCCGAGGCGGAAAAGCTGACGCGCGAGCGCCGGCCGGATCTCTGGTCGGTCTACAAGGACAGAGAAGAGTGAAACGGTTTCTGCAGGTTGAAAACGCGTTTCTGGCGCTTGTCGTGATGGTGCTCTACGGGGCTTCGGGCGGCGACTGGTGGCTGTTTGCGCTCCTGATCCTTGCGCCTGACCTGTCCATGCTCGGCTATCTCGCAGGACCGCGCATCGGCGCCTGGTGTTATAATGCCGTCCATAGCTGGATTGCGCCGGTAGTGTTCTATCTTGTCGGTCTCTGGCTGGATGTGCTGCTGGTGCAGCAGCTTGCCCTCATTCTTGCTGCCCATATCGGCATAGACAGGGCGCTCGGCTACGGGCTAAAGCATGAAAGCGGGTTCAGGGACACGCATATGGGACGGATCGGTTCAGACTGATTTCGGACGCCAGAATCGCTCTCTCATGTTGATTCCGGTTGGAATGTCGTGTATGTGCGCCGCACGTAAACGGCCAAGGCCGGTTTGGATCTAACCAAAGAACACGTGAATTCGCTCCTGTTCCTCCGCGTGGAGGGCACTCTTCAGGCGGTCTTGAACTGCCCTTGGGATGAGCGCTCTGACGGTTCGTGAAGAACAAAAGGACACAGAGATGGACATTATCCGTCAGCTCGAGGCCGAGCAGGCCGAGAAGATCGCTGCACAGCGTCAGCTTCCCGAATTCCAGCCCGGCGACACGGTTCGCGTTCTGGTGCGCATCACCGAAGGCACGCGCACCCGTGTGCAGGCCTATGAAGGCGTCTGCATCGCCCGTTCCGGTTCCGGCTTCCAGGAAAACTTCACCGTTCGCAAGATTTCCTATGGCGAAGGCGTCGAGCGCGTGTTCCCGGTCTACTCTCCGCTCGTCGAGGGCGTCGAGGTGGTCCGCCGTGGTAAGGTTCGCCGCGCGAAGCTCTATTACCTGCGCGATCGTCGCGGTAAGTCGGCCCGCATCACCGAGAACACCAGCGTGCGCGCACGCCGCCTGAACGACGCCGTCCGTCAGGCCGCAGCCGAAGAGAAGGCCCGCATCGAGGCCGAGAAGGTTGCCGCTGCTGAGGCGCTCGCGGCCGAAAAGGCTGCTGAAGAGGCTGCCAAGGCGCAGGAAGCTGCAGCCGCCGAGAACAACGCCGAATAGTCAGATTCGGCATCAAAATTATTCGAAAGGCGCGCTTCGGTGCGCCTTTTTGCATTTGATGGCTCCGCTGCCGCGGTTTTGAAGCCGTCTTGGCTCTTTTACTCCAAAACGCTCTGCTTTAAGGAGAACCAATCACCCGGCCGAGCATCGGTCCGCCACAGGGAGATTGGTCATGACGTTGCGTACGTCTCTTCTGGCTGCGTCCTTCGCAGCCACTGCATTCATGTTCTCAGGATTGTCGACTGCCGCCGCCGAAGACCTGCCCGATCTTCAGGGCCGAGAAGTGGTTGTGGTAACGGAAAACGCCTACCCGCCGCTCCAGTTCATCGACCCCACCTCGGGTGAGCAGGTCGGCTGGGAATATGATGCGGTGAACGAGATCGCCAAGCGGCTCAACGCCAGGGTGACCTATCAGAACACGAGCTGGGATGCGATGATCCAGTCTGTCGCCGACGGTCAGTACGATATGGGCATGACCGGCATCACCATCCGCGACGACCGCAAGGAAAAGGTGGATTTCTCCGATCCCTATATGCGTTCGGAGATGTTCATGCTCGTGCGCAGCGACGAGACGAACTTCACCGATGCGGAGAGCTTCGCTGCCTATGAGGATGGTCTGATGGGCGCGCAGCCCGGTACCTCACCCTTCTACACCGCCGTTTATGAGGTGCTCGACGGCGACGAAGCCAATCCGCGCATCAAGTTGTTCGAGACCTTCGGTGCTTCCGTGCAGGCGCTGCGTGCGGGCGATGTCGACGTGGTGCTGACTGACAGCACGGGTGGACAGGGCTATGTGGACGCTTCCAATGGTGCGCTCAAAATGCTCGGTGAGCCGCTGGGCTCGGAGGACTTCGGCTTCATATTCGCCAAGGGTTCCGATCTCGTCGCGCCCGTCAACGCGGCCATCGCCTCCATGAAGGCGGACGGCACGCTCGATGCGCTCAACACGAAGTGGTTTCTCGAATACAAAAGGGGCGAGTAAGACGTGGCTGATCCGCGTTTTGCCGGTCTGACCGGCCGCCCGCCGAGAAGCGTTTAGTGCCGATGGCGGTGTCAGGTTCCAGACCCGCCACCAAGCGCGATTTCCCCTGGTGGCTCACTGCCGCCGGGGCCATCGCCCTCGGTGTCGCAGTCCTCATTGCCACCAGCGATCTCTACGCGCAGGTTTTCACGATTGTCTCAAGGGGCATCGGCATCACCGTTTTTGTCACGGTTGTCGGGTTTGCGCTGGCCACGGCAGTCGGTCTTGGCATCGCTCTGATGAGCCTTTCCGGGTCGCTGGCACTCCGGCAGATCGCCCGCTTCTATGTCGAGATCATTCGCGGCGTGCCCGTCCTCGTGCTCCTGTTCTGGATCGCCTTTGCCGGGGTTCCGATTGTGGTGACGGGCTGGAATGCGGTGACCGCGTCTCTGCAGGAAGCCGGCATTCTGGGTGAGCTCAGGGTGCGGGACATCTCGCTTCTGTGGCGGGCCATCATCGCGCTCAGCATCGGCTATTCGGCTTTCATCGCCGAGGTGTTCCGTGCCGGCATCCAGTCGGTGGACGAGGGGCAGGTGGAAGCAGCCAAGGCGCTCGGGCTTTCGCGCTTCCAGCGTTTCCGCCTTATTATTCTGCCGCAGGCGATCCGCACCATCCTGCCGCCGCTCGGCAATGATTTCGTGGCCATGGTCAAGGATTCATCCCTCGTCTCGGTGCTGGGCGTTGCCGACATCACCCAGATGGGCAAGATCTATGCGTCGGGCTCGTTCCGCTTTTTTGAGACCTATTCCATCGTTGCCTATATCTATCTCATTCTGACGGTTGGCCTCTCGCTCGCGCTCCGCGCGCTTGAGCAGCGCATGCGCAGGAGCCAGGCCCAGCGTTAGATCCGAGTGCCGGGAACCTTGGCGGTCCGGGTGCATTCATCTCGCATGGATGCCTTGATCGCCGAATTCGCACCCGCAACCACGCTGCCATGGCAGGTCATCGCAGTGCGGCTTGCGGTTGCGGCCCTGCTTGGCGGCATTCTGGGTTTCGAGCGTGAGCTGGCCGACAGGCCGGCCGGCCTGCGTACCCATATGCTTGTGTGTCTGGCTTCTGCTGTGTTCGCGGTGATTGCGCTTGAGATCGTGGCCATGCCGGTGTTCAGCGACGATCAGGTACGGGCCGATCCAATCCGCCTTGTCGAGGCAATTACGGCTGGGGTCGCTTTTCTTGCCGCCGGTTTCATTATTTTCAAACGGGGCGAGGTTCGAGGTTTGACCACCGGCGCTGGTATGTGGCTGGCGGCGGCAACGGGTCTTGCCGCTGGACTTGGCCTGTGGACCATCGCCGGGCTTGCCTGTTTTCTGGGCGCGCTGGTTCTGGCGCTTATGCGGCGTCTCGAAACGCAGCTCGATCTCAAGCCGCCGAAAAACCACGGCGGAGGGCAGGCCAGCTCTCGGGACGGATAGATTGCCGATCCCGTGAAAGGCTGGTATTAGCCGTGTCATGGAAGCACTATTTGGAAACCCGGCCTATAAGGGCTTTGTTCTGCAGGACGTCAAGCGCCTGCCGAGCCGCTTTTTTGCGCGGGTTTCCGGCTCGCTTCTGAGCCGACTGCCTTAGGCGGACACGCCAACCGGCTCGGCATTCCCTCGCGATCTACCGGGAATGCAACGAGACACAAGATTAGCCGGCCAGCCTTCCATTTCGCTCCGCTAGGGATGAACAAAATGACCAAAGCACGCACGCTCTACGACAAGATTTTCGACGACCATCTGGTCGATCAACAGGACGATGGCACCTGCCTGCTCTATATCGACCGCCACCTGGTGCATGAGGTGACGAGCCCGCAGGCCTTTGAAGGCCTGCGCATGGCCAGCCGCAATGTGCGCCATCCGGAAAAGACACTCGCCGTGGTCGATCACAATGTGCCGACCTCGCCTGACCGCAAGTTCGGGATCAAAAATCCCGAAAGCCGCATTCAGGTCGATGCGCTGGCAAAGAACGCAGCCGACTTCGGCATCGAGTATTATGACGCCAATGACGAGCGTCAGGGCATTGTGCACATTGTCGGCCCCGAACAGGGCTTCACCCTCCCGGGCATGACCATCGTCTGCGGCGACAGCCACACTTCCACCCATGGTGCCTTCGGTGCGTTGGCGCACGGCATCGGCACGTCCGAGGTCGAGCATGTGCTCGCCACGCAGACGCTGATCCAGCGCCGCGCGAAGAACATGCTGATCGAGGTTGACGGCGCACTGCCCGCGGGCGTGACTGCGAAAGACATCATCCTCGCCATCATCGGCGAGATCGGCACGGCCGGTGGCACCGGTCACGTCATGGAATATGCGGGTGAGGCGATCCGAGCGCTTTCCATGGAAGGCCGCATGACCGTCTGCAACATGTCGATCGAAGGTGGCGCCCGCGCCGGCCTCATCGCGCCGGACGAGACCACCTATGCCTATATCAAGGATCGCCCGCGCGCGCCGAAAGGCAAGGCATGGGACATGGCGCTCGCCTACTGGGATTCCCTGCGCACCGACGAAGGGGCCGAGTTCGACCGTGTCGTCAAGCTCGACGCCGCCAATCTGCCGCCCATCGTCACCTGGGGTTCCTCGCCCGAGGATGTCGTTTCCGTCACCGGTGTCGTGCCGAACCCGGATGAGATCACCGAGGAGACCAAGCGCCTCTCCAAGAAGCGCGCGCTTGAATATATGGGTCTCACTCCGGGGACGAAGATCACCGACATTGCCGTCGACCGTGTCTTCATCGGCTCCTGCACCAATGGCCGCATCGAGGATCTGCGCGAAGCTGCGAAGATCGCCGAGGGCCAGAAGGTCAAGGACGGTCTGAATGCCATGATCGTGCCGGGCTCAGGCCTCGTGAAGGCGCAGGCCGAGGCCGAAGGCCTCGACAGGATCTTCAAGGCTGCCGGTTTCGACTGGCGCGAACCCGGCTGCTCCATGTGCCTTGCCATGAACGACGACCGCCTGAAGCCGGGTGAGCGCTGCGCCTCCACCTCGAACCGCAACTTCGAGGGCCGTCAGGGTTTCAAGGGACGCACGCATCTCGTTTCGCCGGCTATGGCCGCAGCGGCGGCCATAGCCGGGCATTTCGTCGATATCCGCGAGTGGCCCAGGGGCTGATCGTCTATTTCGCCTCGCTGCAGGCGGGAACCTCTGCAGCGGGCAGGCCGGCCTTTGCAAAGATGTCGGCCAGTCTGATTTCTCCCGTCAGCGGGAAGAAGCGGCCATCGGCTTCGGTTCGCATGTAACTGCGCACCGAAGCCGTTTTCATATCCAGCGCACCCCGTCTGCAGCCGCCGGTGATCGAGACGCTGATTGAGCCCTTTCCATCGGTCGCATTTGCTGCGCGCGCGTTCCGTGCCTTTGCCTGCGTGTCGCGGAAGCGCTGCATGTCCGGTGCGGCGATCGCGGCGGTGAGAACATGTTCATCGGCCTTCACCGATTGAGCCAGTCCGGCGGCTGGCGTGGCATTCGTGATCGCCAGCACGAAGTGTTCGTCGAACGCCCTGCGTCGATCTTCACTTTCGAGGGTCATGCGCAGCAAAACATCGCCCCGCTTCAGATGCAGGTTCCTGTCTGCCTTTACAGCTATCGCAATCTCTTTCGGATCGGCGTCGAGCGGGTCGAAACGCGACAGTTCATAGAGCGTGCGGGGATTGCCCGAAACACAGGCGGAAAGCGCGAGCGCACAGGCAGCGCCGATGACGGCCCTGGCGATAAATTTCTCGAAAAACATTCAGATCACCCTTTTCATTGAGAACGATTCGAGATAAATAATTATCGTAATACATTAATTAATGCAATCCGAAGGAGAATAGAATGCATGATGTAGCGCGCCTGCGGCGGCTCAGCCGCCTGATGCAGGCTATTGTGCTGGTTTGTGGAGCTTTCATCGCGGCAGGCGCGGTCTGGTTCTTCGCAGCATCGCTGTCCGATCCCGGACTCTTTGAAACGCTGGTTCGGGACAATCTGTCTCTTTCCGGACCGCTTGCTTTCACCTCGTCCGCGATCGGTGTTACGGCAGCGTTGATTGCGGTTCAGTTTGGCCTGCTGTTCACCGCGCTCTACTGCGTGTGGCGCATGTTCGGCGCCTTTGCGGCAGAGGAGCCGCTCTCAGGCGAATCCGCCCACTGGCTGCGTCACGCCAGCGCTGCTTTTGTCGCCGTGGCGGCAGGCAGTATCGTGCTTCGTATGCTGATGATCCTGGCGCTCACCATGGGCAATCCAGCGGGTCAGAAGATGCTCGCCATCGGGATTGGAAGCGCGGAGATGCTCTCGGTTCTCATCGCCTGCATCATGTATATGACCGGGCGGCTCATGGCGCTTGCGGCAGAGGTGCGCGCCGAACAGCGCGATTTCGTGTGAACGCCATGCCGATCGTGGTCAATCTCGATGTGATGCTGGCGCGCCGCAAGATGCGTTCCAAGGAACTCGCCGAGCAGATCGGCATCACCGAGCAGAATGTATCGCTTCTCAAATCCGGCAAGGTCCGGGGTGTCCGTTTCGAAACGCTGGAAAAGATCTGCCAGGCGCTCGACTGCCAGCCGGGAGACATACTGGAGTATCAGGCGGAAACGGATGAGCAATGAGGAAACGGAGCCGTGGCGCTCCCCCGGGTCCGTCCAGGGGCTGACCCTAGTGGCCCCGGGCGTGTCCCGGCCGTCCGGTTGTCAGCCGATACGCCCTCATTTGCGCAGGCGTGAGACGATATAGCGTGCGCGGCGGTGTATCGAGCGCGTGGAGCCACAGGGCGGGATCGACCCCCATTTCATCCAGATGGCGCGAAATGCGCGCGGTCACCAGCTGGGCGTCCGAAAGAGCCTGCTGTGGGTCGGAGAGGCTGCCGGGACTATAGAACTGGTGAAGGGCGATGGTCGCACCGGGTTCCACGTGGCGTTCCCTGCCTCCGGCCAGCACCAGCGGGCATGAAGATGCGCAGGCCGCGCTCGCCTCGACACTGGTCGAAAGTCCGCGCTGGCGGATCAGCCGGGCCATGGCCATGGCCTCGTTCAGAGAGCCGCCGGGAGAATCGAGTGTGATGGTGGTGATCGGCGAAGCCGAACTTTCAAGCGCATCACGCAGGCGACCGGCGCTCCCAGGCTGAATCATCCCCTTCAGCGCAAGAACTCCGGCGCGGCTTGTCGTCATAGACAGGCTGTGGGCCTTGGGCGCCGGCCGCGAAACCTCTTCTGCGCCGTCTGTTGGCTGTCGCCAGAGCGGATGCGCGTCCGTGAGACTGTTGTCGCGTGGCAGCAATTGAGCCGCATGTTCAAGCGTTCTGTGCAGGCCCGTCTGCAAGCCGCCGTGCCTGTCGGCGAGCTCGCGCAGTTCCATGCCGGCCACAACCGCCGTGCCGATGACGGCGCCGAACAGCGCGGCACGCAACACGGAGCCATCGAGCGCTGCAGCGGGCCGGAAAACGCGCCGGCTCGCAAAAGCCCGATCCGCAGTTGTCGCCAGTTGATGGTCCATCGATCGCTGCTAGTCGCAGGGCGCCGTCAGCACGGGCAGTTCGCCCTCAGAGAGGCCATACATGTAGCCGCGGCCCTTCACCAGAACGCCGGCGCTGCATGGTGCAGAGCGGCGCAGATAGAGCTTGCCGTGGCGGCGTTCCAGATAGGCCGTCTCACGCGGTGCCTCGATGCCGAGCGCACGGTAGTCATCGGCAAGATGCCCCTTGCCGACCATGATGCGCTTGAAGCCGGCGCGGCTGTGGATCACCAGGTTTCCATAGGCATCCGCATAGACACGGGCGTTGCCTGCATCATGAAAGCCGCCGGCCAGTGCCGGGGCGGTCGCTGCTGCGGCCGCAAGAGCCGCTGCCACGAAAAGAGATCGGAAAGGCATGCACCATCGCTCCTTGAATCTTCGTGGCCCCCTCAGGCTTCATACATTAAGCTTTTCTTAACCTTTGTCACGTCGAGCATGCCGCACCAATATGCCGATTGACAGACGTGGTTAATTTCGGGGAAGGGTGCTTCATGGGCGAGAATCATCAGATCGACATCAATCCGCTGCGCCTCAAGGATGCGCATGCTCTGGCGCCGCTTCTGGCGGCTTATACGCAGTCGCTGAAGCGCGGTGCGCCGCGCCGTCCCGACGACTATTATGCCGAGACCCTGTTGCAGGACCGCGCCGTGGAGGTGGTGGGTGCCAGCCTTGACGGCGAACTGGTGGGTTTTGCACTGTTCTACGACCTGCCGGACCCGGTGTCGGGCATGCGTCACGGTCTGGTCGATCACCTCTTCGTGCATCACGGCCACCGTCGCAAGGGCATCGGCAAGGCGCTGGTGGATGTGATCGCCGATCAGGCCGAAGAGCGCGGCTGGGCGCGCCTGGCGCTCAATGCGCCGCGTCAGCCGGAGGAGGGGCGCAAGCTCTATGAGGCAATGGCCGCCCCCGCTGACTGGACCACGCATGTCATTCGTTTCGACCAGTCCAGCGAACGCACTCCGGATTCGGACCCGCAATAGAGACGGCAGCATGACATCTTCAGATTCGTCCCTATTTCGGCTGCGCAAGTGCGGCCCGTCAGGCCTTTTGGCGGTCGCAGGATGCGCCGTCATTCTGGCCGGCTGTGTCGCCACGCCATCCGAAGAGGCAAAAAAGACCACCACGCTCGCCTTCTCCGGCCCTGTCAAACTGGCCTGCGATGACGGGATGGAGATGACGGTCACTCCAAGGAGCGGCGGCATTTCGGTTGTCAGCCCGCGTGGTGTCGAGATCGACCTTCCGGCTTCGCCGCCGGGGCAAAGCGTGCGATTCGGCGAGTCTCTCTACGCCGTCGTGATCGAGGGCAGCGAGGCGTTATGGATGGTCAGCGGCAAGGTTCCGATCACCTGCCGCCGTTAGGCGCCCGCCATGAAAATCGGAAAAAAATGCGTTCAATCGTTTAAAGTCCTGCAATGCTGGTCGTCCCTGCCGCCGGCTGCAATATATTCGGCCAGGGGATTGCTTTTGCGGCTTTGACGCACTGCAAAAACCGCATTAGAAAGCCACAGCCGCAGGGCGCGAGTTCGGGATCCGATGTCGCTCTCGCAACAGCCACCCCGCCGCGCCGGTATCGAATTGGGGAAGCCATGAGCAAATCCACAACTGTAAAGGCCAGGCCGCTTTCGCCTCACCTGCAGGTCTATCGTCTCATTCCGACTATGCTGATGTCGATTGTCCACCGCATCACCGGTGGCGCGCTTTATTTCGGGATGGTGCTTTTCGTCATCTGGCTTGCCGCCGCCGCCGGCTCGAAGGAAACCTTCGACACCGTCAACGGCATCTACGGCTCCTGGTTCGGCCGTCTCGTCCTGTTCGGTTTCACCTGGGCCATGATCCATCATCTGGTCGGCGGTCTTCGCCATCTCGTGTGGGACACGGGGCGCGGCCTTGAAAAGGCCACGGCCACGAAAATGGCCAAGGCCACCATCGCGGTCTCCATCGTCTTGACCATTCTGGTCTGGATCATCGGCTATGCCGTTCGCGGAGGGTTTTGATCATGAGTGACATGCGCACACCGCTTAACCGCGTTCGCGGTCTTGGCTCCGCAAAAGAAGGCACGGATCACTTCTGGCGCCAGCGCCTCACGGCCATCGCCAACATTCCGCTTGTCATCTTCTTCATCGGCTTCGTCATCGCCAACAATGGCGCATCCTATGAAGAGGTCCGTGCGGCGATCGCCAATCCGGTCGTTACCGTGCTTCTGGCCTTCGCCGTTCTGTCGGTGCTCTATCACATGAAGCTCGGCATGCAGGTCATCATCGAGGATTATGTCCACGGTGAGGGCAGCAAGGTCGCGCTGCTGATCGGCAACATCTTCTTCACCCTCATTCTGGGCGTCGTTTCTCTCCTCGCCCTCGTCAAGATCGCCCTCGGAGGCTGAACCCGGTTATGGCAAAGGCAACAGATAAGAAGGCGGCAGACGCCTACACCTATGTCGACCACAAGTTCGACGTTGTCGTCGTCGGCGCTGGCGGCGCCGGTCTGCGCGCCACGCTCGGCATGGCCGAACAGGGTCTGAAAACGGCCTGTATCACCAAGGTCTTCCCGACCCGCTCGCACACGGTCGCCGCCCAGGGTGGCATCGCGGCTTCGCTCAAGAACATGGGTCCCGACCACTGGCAGTGGCACCTTTACGACACGGTGAAGGGCTCCGACTGGCTCGGCGATGTCGATGCCATGGAATATCTCGCCCGCGAGGCGCCGGCTGCCGTCTATGAGCTCGAGCATTACGGCGTGCCCTTCTCGCGCACCGAGGAAGGCAAGATCTACCAGCGTCCCTTCGGCGGCCATATGCAGAATTTCGGCGACGGCCCGCCCGTGCAGCGCACCTGTGCTGCGGCAGACCGCACCGGCCACGCCATCCTGCACACGCTCTACGGCCAGTCCGTCAAGAATCACGCCGAGTTCTTCATCGAGTATTTCGCGCTCGATCTCATCATGTCCGACGATGGTGTGTGCACCGGTGTCGTGGCGTGGAACCTCGAAGACGGCACGATCCATCGCTTCTCCGCCAAGATGGTGGTGCTGGCGACGGGCGGTTATGGCCGCGCCTATTTCTCCTGCACCTCCGCCCACACCTGCACGGGCGACGGCAATGGCATGATTGCCCGCGCCGGCCTGCCGCTGCAGGACATGGAGTTCGTGCAGTTCCACCCGACCGGCATTTATGGGGCGGGCTGCCTCATCACCGAGGGTGTGCGCGGCGAGGGCGGCTATCTGGTCAATTCCGAGGGCGAGCGCTTCATGGAGCGTTATGCGCCGTCGGCAAAGGACCTTGCCTCCCGCGACGTTGTCTCGCGCTGCATGACCATGGAGATCCGTGAGGGCCGGGGCGTCGGCAAGAACAAGGATCACATCTACCTGCATCTCGATCATCTGGACCCGGCGGTCATTCACGAGCGCCTGCCCGGCATCGCCGAATCGGCCCGCATCTTCGCCGGCGTCGATGTGACCCGCGAGCCGATCCCGGTCCTGCCGACCGTCCACTACAATATGGGCGGCATCCCGACCAATTACTGGGGTGAAGTGCTGAACCCGACGAAGGACAACCCCGATGCGGTAGCGCCCGGCCTGATGGCCGTTGGCGAGGCGGCCTGTGCCTCTGTGCATGGCGCCAACCGCCTGGGCTCCAACTCGCTGATCGATCTGGTGGTCTTTGGCCGTGCCGCTGCCATCCGCGCCGGCGAGGTTGTCGACCGCGATGCGCCAGTGCCCGCACTCAACGAGGCTGCCTGCGAAAAGATCATGGAGCGCTTCGACCGTCTGCGTCATGCCTCCGGTTCCACGCCCACGGCGGAGCTGCGCGAGAAAATGCAGCGCGCCATGCAGGAAGACGCCGCCGTGTTTCGCACGCAGGAATCGCTGGAGCAGGGCTGCGAGCGCATCAGTGCTGTCTGGAAGGAGCTTCCGGACGTCAAGGTCTCCGACCGCTCGATGATCTGGAATTCCGATCTGATGGAGACGCTGGAGCTGGAAAACCTGATGGCCAACGCCATCACCACGGTCTATGCCGCCGAGGCGCGCAAGGAGAGCCGTGGCGCCCACGCCCGCGAGGACTACAAGGATGGTCCGATGGGCGGCCGCAACGACGAGGACTGGCGCAAGCACACGCTGTCCTGGGTCGATGAGAGCGGCAAGGTCACGCTCGACTATCGTCCCGTCCACACCGACCCGATGCTGAAGCCGGAAGATGGCGGCATCGATCCCAAGAAAATCGCGCCCAAGGCGCGGGTTTACTGAGGCGAGGAAGTCATGGTTGAAATCACCCTTCCCAAGAATTCCCGCGTCAAGGAGGGCAAGGTCTGGCCGAAGCCCGAGGGCGCGACCAATCTGCGCGAGTACAAGATCTACCGCTGGTCGCCGGATGATGAAGAGAACCCGCGCGTCGACACCTATTATGTCGACATGGATGATTGCGGGCCGATGGTTCTCGACGGGCTGATCTACATCAAGAACAAGATCGATCCGACGCTGACCTTCCGTCGTTCCTGCCGCGAGGGCATTTGTGGCTCCTGCGCCATGAACATCGACGGCACCAACACGCTTGCCTGCACCAAGGGCATGGATGAGGTTGCTCAGGATGCGGTCAAGATCTACCCGCTGCCGCACATGCCGGTGGTGAAGGATCTGGTGCCGGATCTCTCCGTGCCCTATGCGCAGCTTTCCTCCATCGAGCCCTGGCTGCAGACGATCACGCCGGAGCCCGCGACCGAGTGGAAGCAGAGCCATGAGGACCGCACCAAGCTCGACGGGCTTTACGAGTGCATTCTGTGCTTTTGCTGCCAGACCTCGTGCCCGAGCTACTGGTGGAATGGCGAGCGTTATCTCGGTCCCGCCGTGCTGCTTCAGGCCTATCGCTGGCTGATCGATTCGCGCGATGAGAAGACGGGCGAGCGTCTCGACAATCTGGAAGACCCCTTCCGGCTCTATCGCTGCCACACGATCATGAACTGTACGCAGGCCTGCCCCAAGGGCCTGAACCCGGCCAAGGCCATCGCCAACATCAAGAAGATGATGGTCGAGCGCCGCGTCTAAAAATTCTTTCCTCCCTGCTCGTCGATACGTCGCGGCAGGGAGGACGAACGTCATTTCCCGCCTTCTCTCTCCGGCATCAGCCCTTCACGCAAGCGTGTAGCGGCTTGATTTGAATTTGCCGCCCGGCGCGGTAGCTCTGTGGCGAACACAGGAGAGACATTGATGTTGCGACGTTCCCTTTTGGCCGCGGCCTTTTCCTTCACTGCCATGGTGGCGGTTTCGCAGCCCGCGACGGCTGAAAAGCAGACGGCGATTTTCGCAGGTGGCTGTTTCTGGTGTGTCGAGGCCGATTTCGACAAGGTTCCAGGCGTGCTCGACACGGTGTCCGGCTATGCGGGCGGGAGCACCGAGAATCCGACCTACCGCACCTATTCCTCAGGCGGCCACCGCGAGGTGGTGAAGATCGATTTCGACGATGCGAAGGTCAGCTATGACCGGCTTCTGGAAATCTTCTTCCGCTCGGTCGATCCGACCGATGCCGGCGGTCAGTTCTGCGACCGGGGCGAGAGTTATTCAACGGCAGTCTATGCGCTTGACGATGCGCAGAAGGCTGCCGCCGATAAAGCCAAACAGGAAGCAAATACGGCACTCAGCGGCAAGGTCGTCACACCGATACTCGGGGCTGCGAAATTCTGGCCGGCGGAGGATTACCACCAGAACTATTACCAGAGCGACGAGCGCATTCTCTCCCGCTTTGGGCTGGTGAAGAAGAAGGACGCCTACAAGGGCTACCGCAAAGGCTGTGGCCGCGATGCGCGTGTTCGCCAGGTCTGGGGCGAGGCGGCCTTTACGGGGATCAAGTGATCCGCGTTGTGACGGAGCGGGTTGCGCCCATCGAGCGCGCAACCCGCCAGTTGTTCAGCGCTGCCGCGCTGCATTGATGTGCTCGAATGCGATCTCTGCCGCCACGTCGTTGGTCGGACGTTTCTGCGCCTCGGCGCGCGCGAAAATGTCTGCCAGCGTCTCGGGAATTTTCGCAACTTTTGCCATCGTGGCTTCGCGGTCGTAGCCGCCGGGCGCGAGCTCGGCTGCGACATTCAGAAGCCCGCCGGCATTGATCACATAGTCCGGCGCATAGAGCACACCGCGCTCCATCAGGAGCCGGGCATCCTCGTGCCGCACGAGCGGGTTGTTGGCAGCACCCGCAACGATCTTCGCACCGAGCAGGGGAATCGTTTCGGCAGAAAGCACGCCGCCCAGCGCACAGGGCGCGAACACGTCAGCGTTCACTTTCAGAATGTCGTCCAGCGCAACCGGGGTTGCGCCGAATGTGTCTTTCGCCTGCTCCATCCGGGCTGCGTCGATGTCGGTCACCGAAAGCCTCGCGCCTTCCGCGTGAAGCTTTTCGCACAGTGTCCAGCCCACCGAGCCAAGCCCCTGCACGGCCACATGCACGCCGTCGAGCGTGGCAACGCCACGGTGCTTCAGCGCGGCCTTGATCCCCAGAAACACGCCATGGGCGGTCACGGGCGAGGGGTTGCCGCTGCCGCCAACGGTGGTGCCCGTCACATTGGGGGTGCGTTCGCGGAGAAAGTCCGCATCGGCAACCGTGAAGCCCACATCCTCGCCGGTAAAATACTGACCGTTGAGTGCTATCAGCATTTCCGCATAGGCTTCGAGAAGGGTCGGCGTCTTGTCGGTTTTAGAATTGGCGATAATCAGCGCCTTGCCGCCGCCGAAATCCATCCCCGCCACGGCTGATTTGAAGGTCATTCCGCGCGACAGGCGCAGGACATCTGTCAGCGCTGCCTCGAAGGTTTCGTGCGGCCAAACGCGCGTGCCGCCGAGGCCGGGGCCAAGCGCGGTGTTGTGGATCGCCACGATGGCGTTCAGGCCACGCTCCTCGTCGCGGCCGTGCCAGACGCGCTCATGATTGTCGAACGCGTCCAGCTTCGCGGCCTCGGCCGTGATGTCGGTGATGGTGAGTGTGGACTTCTGTGCCACGGTCTTCAGTGTCCGCGGTGTCTGGGTCTGCAGCATGTCATTCCTCCCGAACGACTTGTTCCGTAAGGGAATTCTAGCTGCATGGGCTGATTTTTGGTTGCGAAGTCTCGCCATCGAACGACCTTCCATTGCGCCGGCCGACGGTTTTCATCGCGAAAGTGTCGTCAGCCGTATCTGGCGTCAAGCGTGATCTCGATCGCGCCGAGCGCCTTGGAGACGGGGCACGAGGCCTTGGCCTTCTCGGCGATCTCGAGGAATTTCGCTTCGTCGAGGCCGGGCACGTTGCCAACCAGCGACAGCGCGCTCCTGACGATCTCGAAACCGCCGCCTTTTGCCGGCTGCAGTGTCACATCGGCTCGCACGTCCAGTTTGTCTGCCGGCGTGCCGCCCTCCGCCAGCATGTGCGAAAGCTGCATGGCGAAACAACCGGCATGGGCACCCGCGATCAACTCTTCGGGATTGGTGCCCGTCTTGCCGCTCTCGTCCTCGAAACGGGCCTTGAAGCCGAGAGGCAGGGCCGAAAGCGCACCGCTCTGCGTGTCGAGGCTGCCTGAGCCCTCGACCAGGGATCCCTTCCAGGTGACATTCGCATGCCGTTTCATAGCCATGGTCTTCTCCTTGTGGACATAGTGCGTTGAAGTCGAAAGGCTAGATTGCCTCTCCGCGCAGCAGTCTCGGTGTGCCGGGGGCCAGTCCCGAGGCCTGCTGGATGAAGTAACGCTTCATGGCCGGCATTCGTTCAACCAGGCCAAGACCAAAATCACGCAGCGCCCGCACCGGGCCGATATCGTTGGAGAACAGCCGGTTCAGAACGTCGGTCGTCACGCCCATCTGAACCGTGTCGAACCGCCGCCAGCGCTCATAGCGCTGCAACACGTCGAGCGCGCCGATATCCTCGCCCAGCCGTTCGGCCTCGACAATCACCTCGGCCAGCGCTGCCGCGTCCTTGAAGCCGAGGTTCAGACCCTGCCCCGCAATGGGGTGGATGCCATGCGCCGCATCGCCTGCCAGCGCGAAGCGGGGTTTTACGAATTCGCGCGCCAGAGTGAGGCCCAGCGGCCAGGCGCGGCGTGGGCCTTCCACGCGGATCTCGCCGAGCTTCAGGCCGAAGCGCAGCTCCAGCTCCTGCTCGAAGACGAGGTCATCTTCATTGACCAGCCGCTCTGCATCTTCCGTGCGCTCGGTCCACACAATGGACGAGCGGTTGCCTGTCAGCGGCAGCGTGGCAAACGGGCCGGCGGGCAGGAAATGCTCCTCGGCGCGGCCATTGTGCGGGCGCTCATGCGCCACGGTGCAGACAATGCCCGACTGGCCGTAATCCCACTTCACCGTCTTGATGCCGGCCATGTCGCGCAGGCGCGAGCGAACGCCATCGGCGGCGACCAGAAGCCGTGTGCGGCATGTGGAGCCGTCTGCGAGGCTCACCGTCACATACCCGCCCATATTGGCGAAACCGTCCACCGCCACGCCTTCGATGATCTCGATCCCGCTTTCGGCGGCGCGGGCGCGCAGCGCGCCGTTCATCACCCGGTTCGGCACCATATGGGCAAAGGGTTCGCCCTCTCCAGCCTCGCCGCCAAAGGTGAGAAACACCGGACGAACCACATCGGCGGTGCGCGAATCGGTGATCTCCATCTCGGTGATGGGCTGCGCCTCCGGCTCGATCTCCGTCCAGCAATCCAGCCGTTTGAGCATCCGGCAGGCCGCGGCCACAATTGCCGATGCGCGGCCATCGCGCTGCCACACGCCTTCCGGCGCAGCGTCCACCAACGCCACCTTGAGGCCGGGCTGTGCGCGGGCGATGGAAACAGCGGTCGCCAGACCAACATAGCCAGCCCCGGCGATCAGGATGTCCAGTTCGCGCTCGGATGTCTGTTTGGTATTCCTGGCCATAGCGGCACCTCATTTGCCATCAGCGTTGCAGTGTCTTTGCCCCAGTTCGGGGGCCTTGACTTGGTTCCCGCCTTCGTCTTGGACATCATCAGCCATATCATTCGCTGCCGGAGGGAAGCCATTCATGTCGTCGGCCATGCAAGACCTGCTTGCCATACTCGATCTTGAGACGCTCGAACACAATCTGTTTCGTGGTCGCAGCCCTCAATCGGCGTGGCAGCGTGTTTTCGGCGGGCAGGTGATCGGTCAGGCGCTCGTCGCCGCCCAGCGCACCGTCGATGCCGCCCGTCATGTCCACTCGCTCCACTGCTACTTTATGCGGCCCGGCGATCCGGCAGTGCCGATCATCTACGAAGTGGACCGCATCCGCGATGGCGGCAGCTTCACCACGCGCCGTGTTGTCGCGATCCAGCATGGCCACGCGATCTTTTCTCTCTCGGCGTCCTTTCAGAAGGAGGAGCCCGGTCTCGACCATCAGCTTCCCATGCCTGAAGGCGTCACGCCTCCGGAAAACCTGCGCACCCAGCGCGAGTTTCTCGCCGAATTCGGTGAGCGCGTGCCGGAGAACATCCGCCGCTACTGGGCGCGCGAGCGTCCCATTGAGGTGCGACCGGTCATCATCGAGCACTATACCAGCCGCGACAAGCTGCCGCCGCGCCAGGACGTGTGGATCCGCACCACGGGTCCGGTGCCGGACGATCGTGCTCTGCAGGCCGCGGTGCTCGCCTATCTTTCCGACATGACGCTGCTCGACACCTCGACTTTCGCCCATGGCCGAAACGGCTTCGATCCGGATATCCAGATGGCGAGCCTCGACCACGCCATGTGGTTTCATCGGCAACACAAGCTCGATGACTGGCTGCTCTACACGCAGGACAGCCCCTCGGCGCAGGGCGCGCGCGGCTTCTCCCGGGGCAGTCTCTATTCGCTCGATGGCACACTGATCGCGTCTGTCGCTCAAGAGGGATTGGTGCGACTGCGCACAAAATAGGCAAAATGAAAGTTTTGCCTATTTATTATGCAATTCGCGAAGCGTGAGAGTCTCCTTCGCCCGAATTGCCGGAATATTTCAATATATTTTTCAATAACTTGAATCTGGTTCTCTCGAACTGGCACGGCATTTGATTCTCCTTTGCTGTCGCGGTCCGCATGGCGGTTCGCGCGATGCAGGCAACCCGCGGGATCCCGCAACAGCAAAGGTGAACTGCCATGAAAATAGTGATGGCAATCGTCAAGCCCTTCAAGCTGGAGGCCGTGCGCGAAGCGCTCACCGGCCTCGGCATACAAGGCCTCACCGTCACGGAGGTGAAGGGCTATGGACGACAGAAAGGACACACGGAAATCTATCGCGGCGCCGAATATGCCGTGACCTTCCTGCCCAAGGTCAAGATCGAGGTGGCGGTCGATTCCGACATGGTCGACCAGGTGGTCGAGGCCATCGTCGAGGCCGCCCGCACCGGACAGATCGGCGACGGCAAGGTCTTTGTCCACGCGCTCGACAAGGCTGTGCGCATCCGCACCGGCGAGTCCGGCGTCGAAGCCCTTTAAGCGGCAGCACATTCCGATGGAGAATCAGATGATGTATCGAACACTGAAAAGCGCCGCAGGCCCGCTGGCGCTGGGCGGGCTTGCGCTGGCGGCCATGTCCTTTCCGGCTCTGGCACAGGAATCCGCCGAGGCCGCGCCCGAATTTGCCTCGGCTTCCGAGACGGCATTCATTTTCAACACGCTGCTCTTTCTCATGGGCGGTTTTCTGGTCATGTGGATGGCGGCCGGCTTTGCCATGCTCGAAGCAGGCATGGTGCGCACCAAGAATGTCTCCATGCAGCTTTTGAAAAACATCGCGCTCTATTCCATCGCCGGCATCATGTACTGGGTGGTGGGTTACAGCCTGATGTATGTGGATGTGTCGAGCTATATCGGCACCTTCGCGCCCTATAGCTGGCCGGCGGCAGGTACCGCCAATGAGGGCGATTATTCCGTCGCTTCCGACTGGTTCTTCCAGATGGTCTTCGTCGCCACCGCCGCCTCCATCGTTTCGGGCACGCTGGCCGAGCGAATCAAACTGTGGCCGTTCCTCATCTTCGTTGTCGTGCTCACCGGCTTCATCTATCCGATCGCCGGCTCGTGGAAGTGGGGTGCAGGCTGGCTCGACGCCATGGGCTTCCAGGATTTCGCCGGCTCCACGCTGGTTCACTCCGTGGGCGGCTGGGCGGCTCTCGCCGGAGCGCTCCTTCTTGGCGCACGCAACGGGAAGTTTGCTTCAGACGGCAAGGTGACGCCGATCCCGGGTTCCAACATGGCGCTCGCCACGCTTGGCACCTTCATTCTCTGGCTCGGCTGGTTCGGCTTCAACGGCGCCTCGCAGCTTGCCATGGGGTCCAATGCCGATGCATCCGACATCAGCCGCATCTTTGCCAACACCAACCTGGCTGCCGCTGCAGGTGTCGTCGCTGCGCTGATCCTCACGCAGATTCTGTACAAGAAGGTCGACATCACCTTCGTCTTGAACGGCGCTCTGGCCGGTCTCGTGTCCATCACCGCCGAGCCGCTCACGCCGAGCCCGTTCATGGCCATCGTCATCGGTGCTGTCGGCGGCGTCATCGTGGTGCTCACCGTGCCGCTGCTCGACAAGCTCAAGATCGACGATGTGGTGGGCGCGATCCCCGTGCACCTCATCGCCGGTATCTGGGGCACGCTCGCCGTTCCGCTCACCAACAGCGATGCGAGCTTCAGCGTGCAGATCGTCGGCATCGTCGCTTATGGTGTCTTCACTTTCGCCGTGTCCTTCGTGGTCTGGATGATCCTCAAGTCGACCATGGGACTGCGCGTGAGCGCGGAAGACGAGATGAGTGGTCTCGACGTCGCCGAGGTGGGCGTCGAAGCCTATCCGGAGTTCATGCCCATGCATGGGCGCTGATCGAAAATTCACTTGCCTGACAATCGGCCTTCGGGCCGGTTGCCTTCCTGAGGGGCCCGGTTCGCCGGGCCCTTTTTTCATGGTTTGAGAAATTGTGCCCCGATCCTCCATGGTTAATGCCGTCTTAACCATCCGCTCGCTAGGGTCGAGGGCGAGTCATCACGGCGCGTTTCGCGTCGAAAGCAACGCGCGAGCGGAGAATTGTGCGCATGAGTTCCGGGTCTTCGGCATTCCTGGCGATGGATGAAAACAGCTATGGCCTGCAGGCTTTCCTGCGCCGGCAGGCAGCACGAGCGGGTGGCCTTGCGCTTCTGGCCTTCGTGGCGTTTGCGGTGGCGGCGCTCGCCACCTGGAACGTGGCCGATCCCAGCTTCAGCCATGCGACGGCCAATCCCGTCACCAATGCGATGGGTTATCCCGGCGCGGTGTTCTCCGATCTCGCCATGCAGTTTTATGGTCTTGCGGCACTGGTCGGGCTCGTGCCGGCGGTTTGCTGGGGCGCTCTTCTTCTGCTTGGCCGGCAGATCGATCGCGGCGTGAGGCGTGCCGGTGCCTGGTTCCTTGGTGCCGTCCTTGCCGCGGGCATCGTCGGCGCCTTCGCACCGCCGCCCACCTGGCCCCTCCCCACCGGCCTTGGCGGTGTTCTTGGCGACATGATTCTGTCCCTCCCGGCCAAGTTCATCGGTGCTTATCCGCGTGGCTTCGCCGGCTTCGTCATCGCTGCCATTCTTGCGGTGCCTGCCGGCTGGCTGCTTGCCTACGGTGCGGGTCTGATTTCGCGTCCGGGTGCAGACGACTTCGCAGACGATATGGAAGACGAAGCGGCCTTCGACACGCTGGACGATGAGGAAGAAAGCGGGGGCTCGGTCGTCCTTGGCTATTTGGCGCACTGGTGGCTGTCCTTCTGCGCATTCTTCCGTCGCAACCTCGTGCGTGCCGGCCCCCGCGATGCCCATCGGTCGCGCGTGATCGAGCCGGACGAGGATGAAGACGCAGCCTTCGAGGATTTCGACATGGACGCGCGGGTCGAGCCGGATTTCGACGAACCGCCGGCAGCGCCCCGTATGCGCGTCGAGCCTGAGTTCGACGCTCCGGCGCCGAGGCCTGCTGCCGCGCAGCCTCGCCAGGTCGAGCCGGTGCCCGCCGCGCAGCGGGTTGAAAATCCTGCGCCCCGCCCGGTGGAGGGCGCGCGTGTGCGCCGCGAGGCGCAGCCGTCCTTTCTCGACAGCGGCACGTTCGAACTGCCCGAACTTCATCTGCTTGCGGAGCCAAAAACCTCGACAAAGGACCCTTCGCTTTCCAGAGACGCGCTGGAGCAGAATGCCCGCCTTCTCGAGGGCGTTCTGGAGGATTTCGGCGTCAAGGGCGAGATTATCCATGTGCGCCCCGGCCCGGTGGTTACACTCTACGAGCTGGAGCCGGCTCCCGGCATCAAGTCGTCGCGTGTGATTGGCCTTGCCGATGACATCGCGCGCTCCATGAGCGCTATCGCCGCCCGCGTCGCGGTCGTTCCCGGCCGCAACGCCATCGGCATCGAACTGCCGAATTCCACGCGCGAAACCGTTTATCTGCGGGAGCTTCTTGCCAGCCGCGACTTCGAGGCGAGCAAGGCCAAACTGGCGCTTTCGCTCGGCAAGACCATCAATGGCGAAGCGGTGATCGCCGATCTCGCAAAGATGCCTCACCTTCTGGTGGCCGGTACCACCGGTTCCGGCAAGTCGGTCGCCATCAACACCATGATCCTGTCGCTGCTCTACCGCATGACGCCCGAGCAGTGCCGCCTGATCATGATCGACCCGAAGATGCTGGAACTGTCCATCTATGATGGCATTCCTCATCTCCTCACCCCGGTCGTGACCGACCCCAAGAAGGCGGTCGTCGCGCTCAAATGGACCGTGCGGGAGATGGAAGACCGCTACCGCAAGATGTCCAAGGTCGGCGTGCGCAACATCGAGGGCTTCAACCAGCGTGTCGTTGCGGCCAAGAAGAAGGGCGAGACGATCAAGCGCACGGTCCAGACCGGCTTCGACCGCGAGACGGGCGAGGCGATCTACGAGAGCGAGGATCTGGATCTCGAGCCGATGCCCTTCATCGTCGTCATCATCGACGAGATGGCCGACCTGATGATGGTCGCCGGCAAGGACATCGAGGGCGCGGTGCAGCGTCTGGCGCAGATGGCGCGTGCTGCGGGCATCCACGTGATCATGGCCACGCAGCGTCCTTCGGTGGACGTCATCACGGGCACGATCAAGGCCAACTTCCCGACGCGCATCTCCTTCCAGGTGACGTCGAAGATCGACAGCCGCACCATTCTGGGAGAGCAGGGCGCAGAGCAGCTTCTGGGCATGGGCGACATGCTCTACATGGCTGGCGGCGGGCGCATACAGCGCGTCCACGGTCCGTTCGTCTCCGATGGCGAGGTGGAAAGCATCGTCAATCATCTGAAGATGCAGGGCGTGCCGGACTATCTCGACGCTGTCACCGAGGATGACGAGGAAGATGACGGCGGGTCTGCTGGCGGCGGCGGGTCGGGTGGCGGCAATCTGGGCGATTCCGCTGACCCCTACGATCAGGCGGTTGCCGTGGTGCTGCGCGACGGAAAGGCATCCACCAGCTATATCCAGCGCCGTCTCGGCATCGGTTACAACCGGGCTGCTTCGATCATCGAACGCATGGAGGAGGAGGGCATTGTCGGCCCCGCCAACCATGCCGGCAAACGCGAAATTCTCGTGCCGACCGAGCAGGACGAAGTCTGATCAAGAGCGGCGCTGGAACCGGCGCCGGCGCGGACCGTTATCGGGCAGCCAAATTTCGGCCCTACTGGGTGGTTATCCGGAAGGGCAAATGTGGAGATCGAACACGATGATTCTTGGGGTAACCGACTTTCTGGCGCGGCGGATGGCCGTTGCAGCGATGGCTTTGGCGGCGCTCTGCGTTGCGCCGATAGCAGCCCAGGCTGCCCAGAGCGCCGACCAGATCGCGGCGCATTTTTCCAGCGTGCGCACCATGATGGGCGAATTTGTGCAATTCGGGCCGCGCGGCGAGCAGACCGGCGGCAAGTTCTATATCGAACGCCCGGGCAAGATCCGCTTCGACTATGAAGAGCCGTCAGGCTTCCGTGTCACCTCCGACGGCAGTTCGGTGGTCATCATGAACAAGAAGCTCAACACGGCGGACCTTTACCCGCTCTCGAAAACGCCGTTGAAGCTGCTTCTCGACGAGCGCATCGATCTCTCGGGCGACAAGGTTCAGACCGTGCGAGAGGACAATGATCTCACAACGATCAAGATGTCCGACAAGTCTGTCTTCGGCAATTCGACCATCACGATGATGTTCGACACCAACTCATACGACCTGCGCCAGTGGACCATCACCGACGCACAGGGCAAGGACACAACGGTCATGATCTTCAACGTTCAGCAGGGCGTGACCTTCGACCCGAGCGTTTTCAAGATCGATTACCGCCGTGTCGACGCGATGAGCCGCAACAAGCGCTGACACCAGCTTACTGATACCTGGCCGGGCTGTGGACAGCCCGGCCTTTTCGGTTCAGGCAGGCCGTTGCGCTTGTCTTCCTTTTCTGTTCCGGGCAGTTTTGCGCTTCCTGCAAGCGATCAATCCCGGACCCATTCCATGCCCTTCACCATCGCCACCTGGAACATCAACTCCGTGCGGCTGCGCATGCCGCTTGTCGAGCAGTTTCTGGAGCGGTACAGCCCGGACGTTCTGTGTCTTCAGGAAACCAAATGCGCCGATGACCAGTTCCCCGCCGCCGCTTTCCGCAAGGCCGGGTATGAGCACATGGCGATCCATGGTCAGAAGGGTTATCACGGTGTCGCCACCATCGCCCGCCGTCCGCTGAAACTCGTTGAAAAGCGCGAATTTTGCGGGATGGGCGATAGCCGGCATATCTCCGTTTCCGTCGATGCGGGAGCGGGCCGTTCGGTTCTTCTGCACAATTTCTATGTGCCCGCAGGTGGTGACGAACCGGATCCCGCCATCAATCCGAAATTTCGCCACAAGCTCGACTTTCTGGCCGAAATGCATGCGCTTCGGGCGGAAGAAAACGGCAATTCGGGGACCATTCTCGTCGGCGATCTCAACATCGCGCCGCTCGAAACCGATGTCTGGTCGCACAAGCAGCTTCTCAAAGTCGTCAGCCACACACCGGTCGAGACCGAAGGGCTCGAAAGGCTGCGCATGGAAGGCGGCTGGGTGGATCTGATGCGTGAGAAGATACCGCCGGAAGAGAAGATCTTCACCTGGTGGAGCTACCGCGCCAAGGACTGGGCGCTTTCGGATCGTGGGCGCAGGCTCGACCATATCTGGTCGTCGCCCAATCTCTCACCGGCTCTGAACCGGATCGAAGTGTTGCGCGAGGCGCGTGGATGGGACCGGCCATCCGACCATGTTCCTGTTATCGCAGGTTTTGACTTCGGCTGACCGGTTTTTCGGGAATTTCACGGATTTTCAGAGAAAACGCCCTTTTTGGAGGAAAAAGGGATGAAACGCGTGTGTTTCTACGAAAAAAAATCAGTCGGCGAATCGCGCCGCGATTCGCTCCATTCGGGCGATCATGAGTTGCAGGTTTTCGGCAATTCTCTCATGCAGACGGATTGCCGTTTCGGGAAACTCTTCAAGGATCCGGTGAAAGCTTGAGCGACTGATCCTGACCAGCCGGGTTTCACTTTCGGCCATCGCGTTTGTCATGCGGCGGCCTTCGGTTATGAGCGCGAATTCGCCCATCATGTCGCCGGGGCCGAGCCTTTCGACAATCTGGCGCTCGCCGTCCCGTTCCGTAAACAGCACAACGCTTCCGGAGGCGACGATAAAGGCGCAGTCGGCCGGCGCACCCTCGGCATAGATGTCCCGCCCGGCGGAAAGCGTCATGCTTTCGGCGCCGAAGGCCATGAGGCGCAACTGTTCGCGCGTGAACCCGTCAAACAGACCCACGCCGGACAGAATGCGAATGTCATCGTCCAGCGCCATTGAAGTCGTCCCCGACCCGTTCCCGGTGATCCCCGAGCGCCTTCATGGCGCTGTCTCACGGAACGAGCTTATAACCACCGCTTTCTGTCACAAGAATTTCAGCTTTGGAAGGATCGCGCTCGATCTTTTGCCGCAGGCGATAGACATGGGTCTCGAGCGTGTGGGTGGTGACGCCTGAATTGTATCCCCAGACTTCTTCCAGCAGGATGTCGCGGGTCACCACTTTCTGTTCTGCGCGGTAGAGATATTTGATGATCGCGGCTTCCTTCTCCGTCAGGCGGATCTTGCCGCCGCGCTCATCGATGAGGAGTTTCTGCGAGGGCTTGAACGTGTAGGGGCCAACGGCAAAGGTGGCATCCTCGCTCTGCTCGTGCTGGCGAAGCTGCGCGCGGATGCGGGCGAGAAGCACGGCGAATCGGAATGGCTTGGTCACATAGTCGTTGGCGCCGGCCTCAAGGCCAAGGATCGTGTCCGAATCGGTATCCTGCGCGGTCAGCATGATGATCGGCGCGCGATAGCCGCCCTTGCGCAGAAGCTTGACCGCCTCACGTCCATCCATGTCCGGCAGGCCCACATCCATGATGAGCAGGTCGACAATCGCGTTGCGCGCAGACTGGATGCCCTTCGTCGCCGTTTCTTCCTGAAGAATGTCGAATTCCTCATAGAGCGACAATTGCTCGACGAGCGTCGTCCTCAGGTCTTCGTCATCATCGACGATTAGGATGGTGCGTGACGTCATGGTTAAATCCACTATCCAGGAAAAAGACTGCCGATTCAAATGGAATTGCAGTGTTGACCGTTCCAGCTTTATGCGGAACCTAACAGTGCGAAAACACCATGGCGAACATTTGTTCCAATCAATTTAACGTAAGCTGACAGGCAGGTTTCCCTCAATATGAAGTGTAAAGCCGGCAAATCGATTGGTCTGATCGAGGTGCGCCGCAGGCCGGGAAGGCCGACCCAGGGGCTCTTGAGCGTAGGGCCGCTCGTCTTCCCCTGTGCCCTCGGGCGAACAGGCACGACGATGCTGAAGCGCGAAGGCGATGGCGCCACACCGGTTGGCGATCTGCTGCTGCTCTATGGCTATTTTCGGGGAGACAGGGCGCCTGCCGGCCCGCCTTTAAGCCGGTTCCCGCTCACTCGGATCGACGCGCGCGACGGATGGTGTGATGCTTCGGGCGACCGCAACTACAATCGCCCGGTCAGGCTGCCCTATCCGGCCAGCCATGAGCGCATGGCGCGTGAGGACCGCCTCTACGATGTCTGCATGGTGTCCGACTGGAACATGCGGCCGGCGATCCGCAATCGCGGCAGCGCGATCTTCTTTCACATTGCCAAACCCGGATTTCCGCCCACCGAGGGCTGCATAGCCGTCTCGCCGCTCGCCATGGCGCGCATACTGCCGCTCATCGGGCCTCATACGCGAATCAGGATCTATCGATGATCCGGCAGCGGCGGTCCTCCGCGGTTCAGTCGGAGGCCGGTTCCCGCGCCATGCCGTGATACTCTTCGTTCGGGTGCATATCGACCGCTGCCGCCATGCGGTTGGACATGTTGAAGAAGCTCGCCACGGCGGCGATGTCCCAGATGTCGTGTTCGGAAAACCCGGCCTCACGCAGCGCCCTGCGGTCCGACTCCTCGATCTTCGCGGGGGTCTCGGTGAGTTTAACGGCGAAATCGAGCATGGCCTTTTGTCGCGGCTCCAGCTTCGCGGCCCGGTAGTTCATAACCATGAGCTCGCCCAGCACCGGGTCGCCGGAGAGCTGGCGCACGGCTGCGCCATGGGCGGTGAGGCAGTAGAAGCAGTGGTTGATGCTTGAGACCGCGACGGCAATCATTTCGCGTTCGAGCTTCGACAGACCCGAATCACTCAGCATCAGGTCGTTGTACATCTGCGTAAAGGCCCTGAGCTTGTTCTCGTCAAACGCGTAGGCGCGCAGGACATTGGGCACGAGGCCAAGCTTCTCCTCGCATTTGTCGAAATAGGCCCGGGTTTCGTCGCTCAGCGCTTCGAGTGGGGGAAAATGCAGGGCAGTGACCGGTTTCGTCATGATGCAGACACCCTTTCGATAGGAATAGGTTGTATTCAGCCTGCACGGTGGAATGACGGGTCGTCAAACCGCTTTTGTCTGAATACGATGGGCCAGTTTGGTCAACCAACAGGGATTTTCGGCATGGTAGCCAAAGCAAAGACCTCCAAGACCGCGAAAAAGGGCGGACCGATGGGCAAGGTCCTGCATGAGATCATCAGCGCGCGGACACCGGCGGAGGATCTGCGCCCCTATGACGAGGCAGCGCTGCTGCGTGCCGCCGAGGATGCGGTCACGGCGATCAAGGTCCACAAGCCCGGCACCAGCGTGGTGCGGGTGGACAATGCTTCGGGGATCGAGCGTTTGGGTCGTGCGGTCAGCCTTTTGACCGTCGTGAACGACAACATGCCGTTCCTGTTCGATTCGGTTCTGGGTGAACTCAGCGATTTCGGTGTCGAGGCGACGCTGGTTGTGCATCCGGTTCTGGTCGTCAAACACGGCAAGAAAGGCGTGGATGCGATCATCGGCGATGCCGCGAGCACCAAGGTCGGCCCGGATGAGGACAAGATCAGCCTGATCCACGTGCATCTGCCGAAGCTTTCCGACGAGCAGAGCGCGGATCTGGAGACGCGCCTCAACGCGACCCTGAAGCAGGTGCGCGCGGCCGTTGTTGACTGGAAGCCGATGCTTGCCAGGCTCGACC
This sequence comes from Nitratireductor lacus, assembly GCF_056431025.1. NCBI lineage: Bacteria > Pseudomonadati > Pseudomonadota > Alphaproteobacteria > Hyphomicrobiales > Phyllobacteriaceae > Nitratireductor > Nitratireductor lacus. Next base: position 68,618 of record NZ_JBWKMB010000003.1, read on the forward strand.
AGGAGATAACCGAGCTGCGTTATGCGCCGGTGCCGCTCGAAAAGGATGCCGTGGCGGAGGCCATCGCGTTTCTGGAATGGCTACGTGACGACAATTTCACGTTCCTCGGCATGCGTGAATTCCGCTATTCGGGCGGCGAGGAAAGCGGCACGCTGGAGCGTGCCAACAAGAAGGGCCTCGGCATCCTGGCCGATCCCGACGTTCTTGTCCTGCGCCGTGGCAAGGAAGCGGTCTCAACGACGCCGGAAATCCGTGCCTTCCTCCATGGTCCCGATCCCTTCATCGTGACCAAGGCGAATGCCAAGTCGGTTGTCCATCGCCGTGCCTATCTCGACTATATCGGGATCAAGACCTTTGACGATAAGGGCAAGCTCACTGGCGAACTGCGTATCGTCGGCCTGTTCACCTCCACCGCCTACACCCGTTCGGTGATGAAGATCCCGTATCTGCGCTCCAAGGCCGAGGCGGTGATCACGAAGTCCGGTTTTGCGCCCACCGACCATTCGGGCAAGGCGCTCATCAATGTGCTGGAATCCTATCCGCGCGACGAGCTTTTCCAGATCGGCCTGCCGATCCTACGCAAACATGCCGAGGCCATACTGGCGCTGGGAGAGCGGCCCCGTGTCCGGGCGCTCTACCGTATCGACCAGTTCGACCGTTTCGTCTCCGTGATCGTCTTCGTGCCGCGCGACCGTTACGATTCGCAGGTCCGCATCGAGATCGGAAACTACCTCAAGACCGTCTTCAAGGGGCGCGTTTCGGCCTACTACCCGGCCTTCCCCGAAGGGACGCTGGCGCGTGTTCATTTCATCATCGGCCGTTCCGGCGGCAAGACGCCGCGCATCGATACGGAGACGCTGGAAGCCGGTATTCTCAAGATCGTGCGGACCTGGGACGATGCGTTGCAGGAAGCGCTTGAAGAGACCGGCGCAGACCGCAGGTTTGCGGGCGTGGCAGCGGCCTTTCCCGAGAGCTACCGCAACGGTTTCTCCGCCGAAACGGCGTTGATCGATGCCGAGCGTATGGCGAAGCTGTCTGCCGACAACCCGATCGCCATCGATTTTCACCGCCATGAAGACCAGAACGAAACGCAGGCGGCGCTGAAAATCTATCATCACGGCACGCCGGTCCCGCTCACCGAGCGTGTGCCGCTTCTGGAAAACATGGGCTTCCGCGTGATCAGCGAGCGCACTTTCGAGATCGGCGATGCCGACGATGAAGAGAGCGCACAGATATTCATCCACGACATGGAGCTGGAAAACGCATTCGACGGACCGATCGACCTGTCGGACAGGGGCGCGCTGTTCGAAGAGCTGTTCCTTTCGGTCTGGCGCAGGGAGCACGACGATGACCGGCTCAATGCGCTTGCACAGACGGCGCGTCTGCGCGTCGACGAGATTGCGATTCTGCGGGCCTATAGCCGCTTCCTGCATCAGGCCAGCATTCCCCAGAGCCAGGACTTCATCGCGGCAACGATGAACCGCTATCCGCATATCGCGCGCAAGCTGTTCGAGCTCTTCGTGCTGCGCTTCGATCCCAAGCGGGCGGAACAGGCAAAGGCGCGCGAAGAGGCGGCGGCGCTGACGGCGGCCATCGAGACAGACCTCGATGCGGTGCCCAATCTCGACGATGACACGATCATCCGGCGTTTCCTCAATCTGATCGAGGCGACGCTGCGGACCAACCATTACCGGCCGAAAGCGGATGAGACCGTTCGCTCGCTGGCGCTGAAATTCGATTCACGCGCTATCACCGGCCTGCCGCAGCCGCGCCCATGGCGTGAGATTTTTGTCTACGGGCCGGAGGTGGAGGGTGTTCACCTTCGCTTTGGGCCGGTGGCACGCGGCGGCCTGCGCTGGTCTGACCGGGCGCAGGACTACCGCACCGAGGTGCTGGGCCTTGTGAAGGCGCAGCAGGTCAAGAATGCGGTGATCGTGCCGGTGGGTGCCAAGGGCGGTTTCTACCCGCGCCTCCTGCCGGAGAATGGCAGCCGGCAGGAGGTGTTCGAGGCAGGCCGCGCGGCCTATATCAACTTCATCTCCAGTCTTTTGTCGCTGACCGACAATCTGGATGGGGACAAGGTCATTCCGCCAGAAGGCGTGGTGCGCCACGATGGCAACGATCCGTATTTCGTAGTGGCGGCCGACAAGGGCACGGCGACCTTCTCCGACACGGCCAACGCGATCAGCCAGGCGCATGATTTCTGGCTCGACGACGCCTTCGCCTCCGGCGGCTCGGCGGGCTATGACCACAAGAAGATGGGCATCACCGCACGCGGTGCCTGGGAGGCGGTGAAGCGGCATTTCCGCGAGATGAACCGCGATATTCAGACGGAACCGTTCACCGCCGTGGGCGTGGGCGACATGTCGGGCGATGTGTTCGGCAACGGCATGCTGCTTTCTACCTGCACGAAGGTGGTGGCCGCTTTCGACCACCGCGACATCTTCATCGACCCCGATCCGGATCCGGCTGTCTCTTATGCAGAGCGCAAGCGTCTTTTCGACATGGGGCGCTCGAGCTGGCAGGACTACGATACGAGCAAGCTCTCCAAGGGCGGCATCATCGTTTCGCGCGCGCAGAAGTCCATCACGCTCAGCAAGGCGGCAGCCGAGGCCATCGGGCTTGGCAAGACCACGGCCTCGCCAACCGAGATCATGATGGCGATCCTGCGAGCACCGGTCGATCTCCTCTGGTTCGGCGGCATCGGCACCTATGTGCGCTCCCACACCGAAAGCAATCAGGAGGTGGGCGACCGGGCCAATGATGCGATCCGCGTGACCGCGCGGGAGGTGGGTGCCAAGGTGATTGGCGAGGGCGCCAATCTTGGCATGACGCAGCTTGCGCGCATCGAGTTCGGCCTGAATGGCGGGCGCTGCAACTCCGACGCCATCGACAACTCGGCCGGCGTGAACTCCTCCGACGTGGAGGTGAATATCAAGATCGCGCTGGCGGCGGCGATGCGCTCGGGCGCGCTGGAACGACCGGCGCGCGACAAGCTTCTGGCCGAGATGACGGATGAAGTCGCCGGGCTGGTTCTTGCCAACAACTACCAGCAGACGCTGGCCATCTCGCAGGTTCAGAAGCGTGGTATGCCGGAAATGCCGCATCAGGCGCGCATGATGACCCTGCTCGAACAGCGCGGGCTGCTCGACCGGGCGGTCGAGTTCCTGCCCGGGCCGCAGGAACTGGCGGATCGGGAAAGCCGGGGCGAGCCGCTGACGCGTGCGGAAGTGGGCGTGCTGCTTGCCTATGCGAAGATCGTGCTCTTCGACGAGATCGTCGCCAGCAAGGTGCCGGACGCCCCCCATCTGGAGGAAGACCTTTTCGCCTATTTCCCGAGCCGCATGGCGAAGAAGTACGAGAAAGAAATCCGTTCGCACCGGCTGAAGCGCGAGATCATTGCCACGGAACTGGCCAATGACGTGATCAACCGCGGCGGGCCGAGCTTCGTCACGCGGCTGCAGGATCTGACAGGCCGACCGGCAGCCGACATCGTTGCCGCCTTTGCCGTGGTGCGTGAGGGATTTGAACTGCGCAGGATCTACAAGGCCATCGATGCGCTGGACAACAGAATCGACGGCATGGCGCAGCTCGATCTCTATCAGATCGTCTGGCGGCTGATCTATTCGGCGACGTCCTGGCAGCTCAAGAACGATGGCGAAAAGGAAACGGTCGGCGCGCGGATCGACCGGCTGCAGGCGGCGCGCAAGGCGCTGGAAGGCAAGCTCATGCCGATGCTGCCGGCCTTCATGCGCGAGCGTCTGGAGAGCCGGCGGGGGCAGCTCGTGGCGCTTGGGGCGCCGGAGGATCTGGCGAAGAAGCTCGCCTTCCTTTCCGTTGCGGAGATGGTGCCGGATATCGAGCTTGTGGCGGAGAAAGCGGGTGCGCCTCTGGAAAAGGCCGCGAAAGCCTTCTTCGGTGTTACCGACGCGTTCCGCATCGGGCGCATCGAGGACGCGGCGCACACGATCGTGCCTTCGGACTATTATGACGGGCTGGCGCTGTTCCGCGCGACCGACATGATCAGCGCGGCGCGACGCGGCATGACAATCGCCGCCCTTACCGAATACGGCAAGGAGGACGATCCGGCCGAAAGGTGGGTCGAGGCCGGCGGCGAACACGTGGTGCGGGTCCGCGACAGGCTGCAGTCTCTCGTGGAGGGCGGTGAGATCAGCGTTTCGCGCCTCACCGTTGCGTCCGGTCTGATGAGCGATCTGAGTGTCTGATCTCGCCGGGGCGCCGGAAGACGCCGGGATGAACATGCCACCGGCGGAGCACGGAACCGTGCCCCGCCGCGGCATCTGGGGCTGGATGTTCTTCGACTGGGCACAGCAGCCCTTTCACACGCTTATCATCACCTTTGTCTTCGCGCCCTATTTCGCCTCTGCCGTCGCGCCCGATGCGGCGCGGGGGCAGGAATTGTGGGGGTTCGCCACGGGCATTGGCGGGCTTGCCATCGCGCTTTCCTCGCCGGTTCTTGGCGCGATTGCCGATGCGACGGGGCCGCGCAAGCCGTGGATCTTCGTGTTCTCGGTGATTGGCGTTCTGGCCTGCACATCGCTGTGGTTCGCCACACCGGGCGGCGGGCATATGGGGCTCGTTCTGCTTGCCGTGGCGCTCGCCGTGTTTGGCATGGAATTCGCCGCCGTATTCAACAATGCGATGATGCCCGATCTCGTGCCGCGCTCGGAGCTGGGGCGGCTTTCGGGTTCAGCCTGGGGGCTGGGTTATGTCGGCGGGCTCTTATCGCTGGTGCTGGTGCTCGGTTTCATGGCGGCACAGCCCGATACGGGCCGCACGCTTCTGGGGCTGGAGCCGATCTTCGGGCTCGATGCGGCGGCGCGTGAGGGTGACCGGGCGGCGGGGCCATTGACCGGCTTGTGGTATGCGCTTTTCGTGCTGCCGATGTTCCTCTTCACGCCCGATGCGCCGCGCCGCAGGGCAGCGACGGGGGCGATCCGCGAAGGGATGGCGCGTCTCGGCGCCACGCTGAAGCGGCTGCCGGGCGAGCGCAGCTATTTCAGTTTTTTGCTCTCGTCCATGTTCTACCGCGATGCGCTCAACGCGCTCTATGCCTTTGGCGGTATCTATGCGGCGGGCGTGCTTTCCTGGTCGATCACGCAGATCGGGCTGTTCGGGATTCTGGCCAATGTCACCGGCGCACTCGGCGCATGGCTCGGCGGGCGCATGGACGGGCGCTTCGGGCCGAAGCTGGTGGTGAGCGTGTCCATCCTGGTGCTCACGCTGTGCGCGCTGCTGGTGATTTCCACCACGCGTGAGGAGCTTCTTTTCATGCAGATCAGCGGGGCTGGGGCAAGCAGCCTGCCGGACATTGCCTTCTTCGTGGCGGGGGCCTTCATCGGGGCTGCCGGCGGGTCGATACAGGCGGCGTCGCGCACGCTGCTGGTGGATCAGGTATCGCGCGAACGGGTGACGGAAGCCTTCGGGCTCTACGCGCTTTCCGGCAAGGCTACGACCTTTATCGGGCCGTTCGCCATCGCAATCGCCACCGGGTATTTCGCCTCGGAAGCCTTTGGTTTCTCGGTCGAGGACGCGCAGCGGCTTGGCGTGACGCCGATCCTGGTGCTGTTTCTCATCGGGCTGGTGCTTCTGCCCTTCGTGAAGAGCCGGCATCAGGAGGCGAGCGCCTCCTGATCCTTTGCACAGCCTGCGTCAGTGACGGAAGTGGCGCATACCGGTCATGACCATGGCGATGCCATGCTCGTCGGCGGCGGCGATGACCTCGTCGTCGCGCATGGAGCCGCCCGGCTGGATGACGGCGGTGGCACCGGCTTCCACGGCGGAGAGAAGGCCGTCGGCGAAGGGGAAGAAGGCGTCGGAGGCGACGACCGAGCCCTTGGTCAACGGCTCGGCATTGCCGGAAGCTTCGGCTGCGTCTTCCGCCTTGCGTGCGGCGATGCGGGCGGAATCGACACGGCTCATCTGGCCGGCCCCCACGCCCACCGTCGCGCCATCGCGCACATAGACGATGGCGTTCGATTTCACGTGTTTGGCGACGCGGAAGGCGAAGACGAGATCGGCCATTTCCTTCTCGCTCGGCGCGCGCTTGGTCACGACCTTCAGGTCTAGATCGTCGACCACGCCATTGTCGCGCGACTGGACCAGCAGGCCGCCGGCAACGGTCTTGACGGCAAGGCCGGGTGCGCGCGGGTCGGCAAGGCCGCCGGTGACGAGCAGGCGCAGGTTCTTCTTGGCGGCGACGATGGCGCGGGCCTCTTCGGTCGCGTCGGGCGCGATGATGACCTCGGTGAATATCTTGACGATCTCGGTGGCCGCTTCCGCGTCGAGCGGGCGGTTGAGCGCCACGATGCCGCCGAACGCGGAGACGGGGTCGCAGGCGAGCGCCTTCTCATAGGCTTCGCGCAGCGTCGCGCCCTCGGCCACGCCACACGGATTGGCGTGCTTGATGATGGCGACGGCGGCGGAACGCTCGGGCGAGAACTCGGAGACGAGTTCGAAGGCGGCGTCCGTGTCGTTGATGTTGTTGTAGGAAAGCTGCTTGCCCTGAAGCTGGGTCGCGGTGGCGACGCCGGGGCGGCTTTCGCCGGTGACGTAGAAACCTGCCTTCTGGTGCGGGTTCTCGCCGTAGCGCATCACTTCCTTGAGCCTGCCGCCGACGGCGCGGAAATCCGGTGCGTCGACCGCGAGCGTTTCAGCGAACCAGCCGGAGATGGCCGCGTCGTAGGCTGCGGTGCGGGCAAAGGCCTTGGCGGCCAGCTCCTGACGCAGGCTGTAGGGCAGCGCACCATCGTTTTCGGCAAGCGCCTCGAGGATGCGGGCATAGTCGGCCGGCTCCGTGACCACGGCCACATAGGCGTGGTTCTTGGCTGCCGCGCGCAGCATGGCCGGACCGCCGATATCGATGTTCTCGACCGTGGTCGCATAATCGCCGCCGCCGAAGCGCACCTCTTCGAACGGGTAGAGATTGATGACCAGAAGGTCGATGGCCGCGATGTCGTGCTCTTTCATCGCGCCCGCATGGTCGGCATCGTCGCGAATGCCGAGCAGGCCGCCATGGACGCCCGGATGCAGCGTCTTCACGCGCCCGTCCATGATCTCGGGGAAGCCGGTCAGCTCCGAAACGTCGCGCACGGGGATACCCTCGCCGGAGAGCGTCTTGGACGTGCCGCCGGTGGAGACGATCTCGACATTGCGGCCTGAGAGCGCGCGGGCGAAATCGACAATGCCGCTCTTGTCGGAGACCGACAGAAGCGCACGGCGGACGGGAACGAGATCGGGTGCGGGAATGTTCTTGGCGGCAACGGACATGCGAGGCGGCTCCGGCTTTGGGAAAGGATGTGGGGGACGTACCGGCAGGCGGGATGCAAATCAAGCTTGGCGGCGGGCTATTGCCGCTTTTGGCGGCGAAACAGGCTTGCATCGGCCGCGCAAAAGGGCATTGGTGCCGGGCATGAGCGAGAAACCAGAAATCCTTTATGCGTGTGAACCGGACCTTGAAGCCGTCGAGTTCGGCCGGGTGCTGCGTGAGTCCGGGCTGGGCGCGATCCGCCCGATCGATGATGAAGCGCGGCTTCGGCGCATGATCGCCGGCGCCGGTCTCATCGTGACGGCGCGCCGCAATGTGGAGGGTAGACCGCTGGTGGGTGTTGCCCGCTCCGTGACCGACTTTTCCTGGTGCGCCTACCTTTCCGATCTCGCCGTCTCCTCGAACGCGCAGGGGCTGGGGATCGGCCAGGGCCTGATTGACGAGACACGTCGCCAGCTTGGCCCTGACGTTGGCCTCATGCTGGCGTCTGTGCCGGAAGCGGTGGGCTTTTACGAACGCATCGGCATGGGACGGATCGACGATGCCTTCTGGTTCCGCCGGGAGCGTTGAGACAGCACCAGTCGAACCGCCGGTGGAGGCAATGGTCTCATATCGCGCATGGCAACTGGCTTACTCGACAAGAGCGGCCGCCTGTGGCAATCAGGGAACCCGGATGTGCTTTAAGAAGTGCCTTGCTAATTTTTGCGGCGTTTCTATATTTTCACCGCATATTTTATTGACTATCTGCCTTTCTTCTGCAAATTGTCCGGTTAATGGATTTGCAGGAAGATTGTCATGGATCAAATCGACCATAAAATCGTGACCCTTTTGGCCGAGGACGCACGCCGTTCGCTCGCCGATATTGGTGGCGTGGTGGGGCTTTCCGCATCCGCGGTCAATGAGCGCATTCGCCGGCTTTCGGCCAGCGGTGTTATCCGGCGGTTCACGGTGGATGCCGACCCGGCGGCGCTGGGCTGCCCGGTGCTCGTCTTCATCTGGGTGTCGCTGGTGCAAAACGTCAATGAAGAGGCATTCCGGGTGTTTGCCGCGGCCCACAAGGCGGTGGAGGAATGCCACCACGTGACGGGGCCGTGGTCCTATCTGATCAAGGCGCGGGTGCCTTCGCTCGCCGATGTGGAAAGCGTGCTGGAAGACATGAAGAAACATGGCTTTCTGGCCCGCAGCGAGTCCGTCGTCGCCCTGTCGACGGTGGAGCCAGGGTCCTTCGCGCCGGTCGAGAAGGGCTGACGATTTGGACGCGCTGCTCTTCGGCAAAAGCCTGCTGCTTGGGCTGGCGGTGGCGGCGCCGCTCGGGCCGATCGGCGCATTGTGCGTGAACAGGACGCTGGAGCACGGGCTGTGGGCCGGTGTTGCCGGCGGTCTGGGCACGGCACTTGCCGATGCCGTCTATGCGGCGCTGGCGGCCATCGGTTTTGCAGCGTTTGCGGCGGCCCTTGCGGTGGTCGACGTGCCGCTCAAGCTTGCCGGCGGTGCGTTTCTGGCGTGGCTCGGATGGAAGAGCTTTTCGCCGGCACCTTTGCGGGCGGCTGCCGAGGCACGGGCAAGCGATCTCTTCGGAACCGCCGCCGCCACGTTCTTCCTGACAATCACCAATCCGATGACCATTCTGGCCTTTGCGGCCATGTTTGCCGGTCTCGGGCTGGCGGACACGCCGCACCCCGCCGATGCGCTGGTCGTGGTGACCGGCGTCTTTCTCGGCTCACTTCTCTGGTGGTTCATTCTGAGCGGCGGCGTGGCGCTGGCGCGCGCACGGTTGCCTGAAAGCCTGTCGCGGTGGGTGTCGCGCATTTCCGGTGTGGTCCTGCTGGCCTTTGCGGCTTTCGCCATCGGTTCGGTTGTGCGCAGCTATCTCTGATTGCCGGCTTCCGGCCGCCATTCGCGCGGCGTTGTTCCGGTGATGCGCCGGAACTCGCGGTTGAAATTGGATTTGGTGTTGAAGCCGCTTGAAAGCATGGCTTCGGTGACATTGGTGCCATCTTCCAGTGCGCGGCAGGCGTGATGAATGCGATGCCGGTTGATGTAGCGCGAAACGTTTTCGCCACTGACCAGATTGATGGCGGAGGAGAGCTGCTTCGCCGGTACATGCAATCGCCGGGCGAGCCGGGCAAGGGTGAGTGCGGGATCGAGATAGAGCGTGTCGGTCTGAAGGAGCGCATCGAGCCGCTGGACGAGATGGGCATCTTCCTCGCTGGGGTGGGGACTTTGCGGCGGGGATTCCGCCTCCGTCTCACCCATGGCATTGGGTGAAATGCTGAGCAATCCGATGGCAAGCAGTGCGGCCGACGAAAAGACGCTGACAATGACTGGCGGCAGCCCGGTCTGGCCGGTCATGATGGCGAGCGCGATGAGCGCGTCGCTGAGCGCCGACAGGATGAGGGCGAGGCCGATGCCACCCCAGATTCGGGCTGGAAGGCGTCCGGCCTCAAGCCGTGCCAGAGGCAGGTCATCGCCGCTGCGGTGCAGCTTCACAAGAATGGCGAGACCATAGAGAACGAAGATTGCCGGCACCACCGTATCGAGCGTACCGGGCGCGGATACGACGCAGAAAGCCGCGAAGGCAGGTGCTGCCAGGTGCATAAGATCGCGTGGCAGTGAGAATGGCCGGAACGAGGCCGTCTGGAAAGCGAGCCAGGTGAGCGGCGGCACGAAAGTGGCGGTGACGGGCTGAAGGGGCAGAAGTGCGCCGATGCCATAATGCTGGCGCAGCGAAACGATCAGGCTTTGCAGCGCGCAGGCGGCAAGCAGTGCCATCAGGAATGGCGCGCGCTCGCCGGAAATGGCGATCCGGATCAGGAACGCACCGAGAACGAGTGCGACGATTGTTGGAATGGGAAGGACCAGCATGAATGGCGTCTGCATGTTTCCTGCAAGAGTCTGGGTTGTGGCATCACCACCAGACGGTGGCAACATCTGCAAAAACACCTGGTTCGAAAACCGGTTCGGCGCGACCTGAAACCGGTTTTAGGACGCGGGCAGAGCGCGGGTTGAGCAGATTGGCGTCATCCAGATGAAAGAATGACGGATATGAAAAAACTGCTTTCTGCTTTTCTCATCGGCATGGGCCTGACGGGCGCAGCCATGGCTGAACCCTATGCCGGCTTTGACCGGTTTACGGTGAAGGCGGATCACCGCCCATCGGTTCTGGCTGCCTCGGTGTGGTATCCGGCAGGTACGGCGACCTATCGCGGACTGGTGGGCGACAATGCCGTTTTTCAGGGCTCTTCGGCCTATGTCGGTGCTGCGGTGGCGGACGGACGTTTCCCGCTCTTCGTGCTCTCGCATGGCTCTGGCGGCAACATGGACGCCATCTCCTGGCTTTCCTCGGCGCTGGCGATGCGCGGCGCGATGGTGCTGGCGGTCAATCATCCAGGCAGCACGTCGGGCGATTCTTCTCCGCGCCGCTCGGTGCGGCTCGATGAGCGGGCGGGCGACCTCAGCGCTGCACTCGACGCGCTGCTCGATGAGCCTGCGTTTGCCGATCACGTGGATCGTTCGCGCATTGCCTCGCTTGGCTTTTCGCTTGGCGGCGCCACGGCGCTGAACCTTGCCGGGCTGCGCTTCGACCCTGATGCGTATGCTGCCTATTGCGCATGGATCGGGGACGAAGGTCAGGACTGCGTGTTCTTCGCCAAGGGAGGCGTCGATCTCGAGGCGCTTCCCGAAGGGTTCGGCGCGGCGCTGCGCGATGATCGCATCGGACAGGCAATCGCCATCGACCCTGGCATGACCTATGCGGCGACGCCGGAAAGCGTCGCCCGGACCGACATGCCGGTGCTGCTCATCAATCTCGGTCGGACCCATCTGTTCAAGGCTGCGGATGTGGGGCCGGACGGGAGCGACCTGGCCGAAAAGCTGCCGTCTGCGGTGCTGAAGACAATTGCGCCTGCGCATCACTTCACCTTCCTTGCTAAGTGCAAGGCGGAAGGGGCAGCGATGCTCGCCGCGGAAAAGGACGACCCGGTTTGTGACGATCCCGAAGGGACCGATCGGGCGGCAGTTCACGAGGCGATTGTCGACGAGATCGCGGCGTTTGCCGGGCTTTGATCTGGCCTGATCATGTGGGGTGATTGAGCAGGCTTTGCAGCATTGACGTGGTGCGTGGTGCGTGGTTCGACAAGCTTACCATGAGGGGCGGGGATGCTGCTTCAAGGTGCTGCGGAATGGGTCGACAATCCGTGGGGCGGGTTTGCCAGCCACCACCACCCTCATGGTGAGCTTGTCGAACCACGCCCAATCTGGGCCGATCTAGCCGTTGCCGTTTATGGCGTGCGTCCTGCGGAGCCGCCATCGGATCTCTGGATGCTCGGAGGCCGTTGTGTAGAGAACGATCTGGCGGCTCCTGCGGGGGCCGCCAAGGCCTGCGAAGAAGATCGATTCCTCAACCACGGGAACGATGCCCTCGACAGTGAAGAGCCAGGTGTCGGTGGCCTCGCCCGCCAGAATGTGGCGGCCTTCGGGGTCGCGGTAGATGTCGATGTCGGGATGGATGTGGAAGCGCACGGCCACCGCATCGTCGCCGACTGCCGTTGAAGGAGATCCGTCGGGCCGGACGATACGGTCGATGCCTTCAAGCACCGCGCCTTCTTCGGAAAGGGAGAGGGCGCGCTCATGTATCAGGCCGAACCGCGAGACATAGCCATTGTGGCTGGCGGTGAAGCGGTGGACGCCCGCGCCATCGTCGCGCAGGCATTCGACCTTGCGGGGTCCGCCGATCAACGGCGTGCCGATCAGGTCGCTCCATTTCGGGGAGAGGCTGAAGCGGGCCTGCGACGTGTCGTTGAGCGTGACGGTGGAGTGCGCCGCCGTGGTGCGCGCAAGCGGTCGGTAGCTGTCGTCGCCGTAATTGTCGATGCCGCTGTTGACCACAAACTGATGGCGGCCGGACGACATTTCGAAAGACAGGCAGCCCGCATGGGCGAAATGAGAAAGGTCGGCCGGTGGTGGCGGCGCCGTGTCGGCAATGACCGTGGTGGCGCCCAGCGCCAGACGCTCATAGCCCGAATGCGGTGCATGCAGAAGCGGTGCGCCGCCGGTATCATCATAGCGCAGGATGGCGGCGACACTGTCGTGCTGGGTGATGCCCATGCCGTTGAAACGGGCGATGGAACCATCGCGGTGACGGAAGAAGCGCAGTGCCGGCAGCATGCGCTCGACGGCGTCGATGAGTGCCTGCGGGGGTTGCTCCGCCTGATTGGTATAGGTCTGCCTGAGCGGCAGAAGGTCGGTCAGAAGTTCCATGATCGCGCGTGGATTGCGCGAGACATGGCCGCCGTCGGCGAGTATCTGCCGGTCAAGTTCCTGGGCAAGATTGCGGCTGGCGGCCTTGACCGCGGTGGCGGGTGCCGGCAGCGACAGGGCGCAGAATGCCAGCGCGATGCGGGCGCGCAGCCGGTCTTCGCCATCAGGCATTTCGCGGGCGTTTGTGCGCAGATAGCGCATCTGCACGGCGAGCATTTTCAGGAACTGGCGATAGAACGGAAGCTCGGCGCCCTGCAGCACGACGGAGGAATGCTGAAGCCATGCGATGAGGCGCCGGGCGGTGGTGCCCGGCTCCCACGGCATGCCGGAGACGCGCCTGCCGTAGAGCGCCATCCATTCTTCCACCAAAGCTCGGGCATTGGCCGAGGCGAGGTCGCTCTGGGCGGCGCGCATGTGGCGCAGCCAGCGAAAACTGTGCAGGGCATCCTGCCATGGGAGGTCGTTGACAGGAGCGCGGAAGGGTGACTGGCCGCGCGTCTCGACAAGCTGGCCCGCAAGCAGGAACTGGCCGTGATAGATGTCGCGCGCGACCTGGGGATCTGCAATGCGTAGGTCCGGCGGGGCGATCAACACGCGTTCAGGCGTGCGCCCGGAATAGCGCCAGCGATAGGACGGGCCCGCGCGCAGGCGTCGCCGCAGGCGCGCCCATGCCTGCCGCGCAACAAGGCCCCACAGCTCGTGGGGGGAGTGTCCCCGTGCTTGATCCAACGACCGACTTTTCTTTCCGTGACCCCAAATCAGGCGAGAGTCTAAATGATTCAAGGATTTGTGCGAAGTTGAAATATATCAGCGCGCACAGATGGCAGGACCAGCTCAGGGCTCGCGTATCAGACGGGCGGCGAAGAAGCCGTCGAGCCCCTGTGCGAGTGGTTCCTCACCAAGCCTGTCGGCAGGCGTCGTGCGCAGGAAACCTTCCGGCGTGACGAAGGTGCTGATGCCCGGCAGCTCGTCCGGCTTTATGGGATCGAGCGAGACCTTTGAGGTTTCGGTTAGAAACGCGTTGAGCATCGCCTCGCCTTCGGCGGGGTCGAGCGAGCAGTTGGAAAAGACGATCCGCCCGCCGGGTCTGACCAGCGTTACCGCATGGTCGAGAAGCGCGCGCTGGAGGGCGGCCAGTTTCTCGATGTCTTCCGGTGTCTTGGTCCACGGCACATCCGGATGCCGCCGCACCGTGCCGGTGGAGGAGCAGGGGGCATCGATGAGGATGGCATCGAACGGGGTTTCTGGCTCGAATTTGCGGATGTCGGATTCGACGATCTGCGCTTCTAGGCGAAGTCGCTTCAGGTTTTCGGCAAGGCGTTTCAGCCGGCTTTTCGAAAGGTCGACTGCGGTGACAGCCGCGCCGGCATGGATGAGCTGTGCGGTCTTGCCACCGGGGGCGGCGCAGAGATCGGCCACGCGCGTGCCGGCGATGTTGCCGAGCAGTTTCGCGGGCAGGCTGGCGGCTGCGTCCTGCACCCACCATGCGCCTTCCTCGAAGCCCGGGAGCGTGTCGACGCCGGCCTCAAGCTTTGCGATGCGTACCGTTCCGGTGGGCAGGACGATGCCGCCCAGCGCCTCGGCCCAGCGTTGCGGGTCTTGCCTGACGGTGAAGTCCACCGGCGGTTCCAGCCGGTGCATGGCGAGGATGGCGGCGGTCTTTTCCACGCCATAGGCCGCTTCCAGCCGCGCGGCAAACCACTTGGGCGCTTCACGCGTCTGGGCAAGGGCGGCGGGGAGCGCGCGTGCCTTGACGCGGATCAGATTGCGAAGAACGCCGTTGACGAGGCCTGAAAACCGGGCAAGACGCGGGTCGTTTTTTGCCTGGGTGACGGCGAGGTCGACCGCGGCGCTGTCGGGCACGTCGAGGAAGAGGATCTGCGCCGCCGCCACATGCAGCGCGTGCGAGAGGGCGCGGGCGTTGGCGGGCAGGGGACGCTCCAGGCGGCGGGAAAGCAGGGCCTCGATGGTGCTGCGGTGGCGGAGCGCGCTCATCAGGATGGCGCGGACGAGCGAGCGGTCCCGCGCATCGAGCGCGCGGAAATTGGGCTGGCCGTGGGCGGGGTCGGTGAGACCGTCGAGCGAGGCGTGGGCATCCACCACGGCGGCGAGCAGCTTTGTGGCCACGCGGCGGGTTTCAAGACCGGGTTTGTCGAGGGGCTCGGGGGTGGCGCGGCGCGCAGTGGGGCGGCTCACGACCACGGGCCTTTGCGCCCTTTGGCGTCACGGCCCCAGCGGGGCTCGGATTTGGACTCGGATTTGGGTTGGGGCCGGGGTTCGGGCGCTTCGGTCCGCGCTCCCCATGGACCGTGGTTCTCCTCACGGGGCTGCGGCTCAGGCGTCGCGCGCATTTCGCCGGCCAATGCCTGAAGGGCGGCGATGCGGTTGTCCGTATCGGGGTGGGTGGAGAACAGATTGTCCATGCGCTCGCCCGAGAGCGGGTTGATGATGAACATGTGCGCGGTGGCTGGATTGCGCTCGGCATCCTGGTTGACCACCTGCTTTGCCCGCCGGGCGATCTTGTCGAGCGCGGAAGCGAGCCACAGCGGGTTGCCGCAGATCTCCGCGCCCCGCCGGTCGGCCGAATATTCGCGTGTACGGCTGATGGCCATCTGCACCATCATGGCGGCGAGCGGTGCGACGATCATCGCCACAAGAACGCCGATGAAGCCGAGTGGATTGTTGTTGTCGCGGTTACCGCCGAAAAAGAACGCGAAATTGCCGAGCATGGAGATCGCGCCGGCCAGCGTCGCGGTGATGGTCATGGTGAGCGTGTCGCGGTTCTGGACATGGGCAAGCTCGTGCGCCATGACGCCCGCCACTTCCTCATAGCTCAGCCGGTCGAGCAGGCCGGTGGTGGCGGCGACCGCCGCGTTCTGCGGGTTGCGGCCGGTGGCGAAGGCGTTGGGCTGGTCGTTCTGGATGAGATAGACACGCGGCATGGGAAGGCCGGCGCGGGCAGCCAGATCGCGCACGATGCCGAAATATTCCGGCGCGTTACGCTCATCCACCTCGACGGCGTTGTGCATCCGGAGCACCATCTTGTCGGCGTTCCAGTAGCTGAACAGATTCATGCCCGCCGCGATCAGGAATGCGATCATCATGCCGCCGGTGCCCCCGATCAGATAGCCCACGCCCATGAAGAGCGCCGTCATGAGGGCCAAGAGCATCGCGGTGCGTATCAAGTTCATCGTCGTCTCAAGCTCCAGAATGAGGCTGCGCCGGGCATTTTCGAACGCGCGACCAATCGCTTATATGATGGGGAACGCGGTTCGTGTATTCAATATTTCCCCGTTTTCGAGAGGAATTCGCCGTGAAAGACGAGACGGACAGACAGGAAGAGCAGCCGAAGAAGGCGCTGACGCCTGCGGCAAGGCGCGCGCTGGCGGAAGCTGAGGAAAGGCGCAGGGCCTATGCGGCAGAGGCCGCGAAGGCCCCGAAGGAGCTTGGCGGGCGCGGCGGACAGGATCCCGCCCGCTATGGCGACTGGGAAGTGAAGGGCATCGCCACCGACTTCTGATATGGGTTGCGCGAAACGCATTAGAGGAATATATTCCTTATATGCCCGTTCTGCATCCCAAACCGATTGCCACACTTGTGCTTGCCGTTCTGCTGAGCGCACAGCCCGCTGCCGTTGCAGCGCGCAGAGAGATGATCTCGGGTCCGGTCGAAGCGCGTGTCGTTCGCGTGATCGACGGAGATACATTTGTTGCCGAGGCGCATGTCTGGCCGGGGCAGCGCATCACGGTGAGCGTGCGCATTCGCGGCGTCGATGCACCCGAAATGCGAAGCCGCTGCGCTGCTGAAAAAGCGGCAGCACGTAAGGCGCGTGCGGTGCTCGACCGCTTGCTGGCAGAAGGTTCCGTCTGGATCAGCGATATCAGTGGCGGCAAGTATTACGGGCGCGTGCTTGCCGACGTGACGACGGAACCGGGCGGGGATGTTGCATCGCGTCTGCTGGACGCCCGGCTTGTGGCGGCCTATGGCGGCGGGCGGCGGGTTTCGTTCGTGTGTTGATGGTGGCGTGATTTTCTGATGCGTCGGCGCTCGCCCCTCATCCTCACCTTCTCCCCGTGCACGGGGAGAAGGGGGCTTCGAAGTCAGCGCCTTCCCATTGGATAGCCCTGTGTCACCCGGGTGCGCAAAGAACGTGATGCAACGTTGGAATGACCGAAAGCCGAATTTCCGCTTTTGGGTCCGATGCTCGAGAATGGCGTCCTTCTCCCCGCAGGCGGGGAGAAGGTCCCGGCAGGGGGATGAGGGGCCAGCGCCTTCTTTTCAAACATGCGACCCGCGCTCAAAAACAAAAGGCCGTTCCCGAAGGAACGGCCCCGTGTTTTCGAATTCGCACGCGGTCATGGCCGGTCTGCGGTGGCAGACCATCCGCGCTTCATGCGCTTCAACGGGAAGACTGCTCCCCGCGAAGGCAATCCATCGAGACCACGCTTGAACGGAAATCACTCGACATTGGATCACCTCCTTTCGGTTCGTTGACGACACACCCAATGTGGAGGCGATCGCTCATTTCCGCAAGGGGGAGGGCAAAAACGCCGCGCAGGGCACGCGGCGCTTCGGACTGTCAGCCCTTCTTGTTCTGGCGGTTCTCCACCAGATCGTCGACCACGGCCGGATCGGCGAGGGTCGATGTATCGCCAAGCGCGCCGTAATCGTCTTCGGCGATCTTGCGCAGAATGCGCCGCATGATCTTGCCCGAACGCGTCTTGGGCAGGCCGGGGGCGAACTGGATCTTGTCGGGCGAGGCGATCGGACCGATCTCGCTGCGCACATGGGCGACCAGCTCTTTCTTGAGCTCCTCGGACCCTTCCTCACCGGCCATGAGCGTCACGTAGCAGTAGATGCCCTGGCCTTTCACGTCATGCGGGTAGCCGACAACGGCGGCTTCCGACACCTTGTCGTGGCTGACAAGCGCGGATTCCACCTCGGCCGTGCCCATGCGGTGGCCGGAGACGTTGATGACATCATCGACGCGCCCGGTGATCCAGTAATAGCCGTCCTCGTCGCGGCGGCAGCCATCGCCGGTGAAATACTTGCCCTTGTAGGTGGAGAAATAGGTCTGGATGAAGCGCTCATGGTCGCCATAGACTGAGCGCATCTGGCCGGGCCAGGAATCGGTGATGCACAGATTGCCGCTGGTCGCGCCTTCGAGCACCTGCCCCTCGCCATCGACGAGCTGCGGTTGGACGCCGAAGAACGGACGCGTGGCGGAACCCGCCTTGAGGTCGGTTGCCCCCGGAAGCGGCGTGATGAGAATGCCGCCGGTTTCCGTCTGCCACCAGGTGTCGACGATCGGCGACTTCTTGTCGCCGACGACGTTGTAATACCACTCCCAGGCTTCCGGATTGATCGGCTCGCCGACCGAACCCAGAATGCGCAGGGATTTGCGCGAGGCGCGGGTGACGAATTCGTCGCCGGCGCCCATCAGGGCGCGGATCGCGGTGGGGGCGGTGTAGAAAATGTTGACATTGTGCTTGTCGACAACCTGCCAGAAGCGGGAGGCGTCCGGATAGTTGGGCACCCCCTCGAACATCAGGGTGATGGCGCCGTTGGCCAGCGGCCCATAGACGATGTAGCTGTGGCCGGTGACCCAGCCCACATCGGCGGTGCACCAGTAGACGTCGCCCTCGTGATAGTCGAAGACATATTCGTGCGTCATCGAGGCATAGACGAGATAGCCGCCCGTGGTGTGCAGAACGCCCTTCGGCTTGCCGGTCGAGCCCGATGTATAGAGGATGAAGAGTGGGTCCTCCGCCTTCATCTTTTCCGGCTTGCACTCGGGCTTCGCCTTGGCGGTTTCCTCGTGATACCAGAGATCGCGGTCCTCGAACCAGTTGATCTTGCCGGCAGTGCGCTGGACAACCAGAACGTGGCGCACTTTTGCGCCAGCCTTTTCGGCCAGTGCGATGGCCTTGTCGGTGTTTTCCTTGAGCGGAATCTTCTTGCCGCCACGCAGACCCTCATCGGCGGTTATGACGAAATCGGACTGGCAGTCCTCAATGCGGCCGGCAAGCGAATCGGGCGAGAACCCGCCGAACACGACCGAGTGCACCGCGCCGATGCGCGCGCAGGCGAGCATTGCATAGGTGGCTTCCGGGATCATCGGCATGTAGATGGTGACGCGGTCACCCTTCTTGACGCCGCGCGACTTCAGCACGTTGGCGAGCCGGCAGACTTTATCGTAGAGCTCGTTATAGGTGATCTTCCTGTCGTCGTAGGGATTGTCACCTTCCCAGATGATGGCGGTCTGGTTGCCGCGCTTTTTCAAATGGCGGTCGATGCAGTTGTAGGCGACGTTCGTCACGCCGTCCTCGAACCATTTGATCGAAACCTTGCCTTTGAAGGACGTGTTCTTCACCTTGGTGTAAGGCTTGAACCAGTCGATGCGCTTGCCGTGCTTCTTCCAGAATTTTTCCGGATCCCTGACGCTGTCCTTGTACCATTTGAGATACGTCTCATCGTCGATGAGCGCGTTTTTCTTCCACGCGGATTTGACGCGGTGAACGTGCACTTCGGACATTTTTCCTCCTCCGGGTAGGCACTTGCTGGGACTGGAGCTGCGCATCGAGACGCAGGGTCCGCTGGCTCGCGCGCATTATTACCATTCTGCCTGCCGCTACAACATTAGACATTTGGTGGCAGCGGTAGAACCGCACAAAACGCATGGGCCAGAGCGTTAGCACCGATGGATTCCGGCTGCTAACAATTTGTATTTACACGATAAATTTACGCATATGTGACAGCATCAGGCTGGACGAAGAATCGCTTTCGCCGCACAATTTCTCAATCCGGAACCCGATTCGGAAAGGAAGCACATGCAGCAGAAGGGCGAAATGGAGCTGATGCTCCGGGGCTATGGACTGACGACGGCAGAGTTTCTTTATCACATGCCGGATCATCCGACGATCCTGCAGAGTTTTCTATGGCAGCATTACGACACAGCACCGGATTTTCCGGCACTCTACCGGTTTATCGACTTCTGGAACGAGACGCTTGACGGACCGCTTCATTCGGTCACCTACACGCACAGGAAACTGATCTCGCCGAGCGAGTGGCGTAGCGTGGCCGGAGAGCTTGTCCTGCACTGATGCCTGTTGGGGTCAGGCCGCTGCCGGGCGTGGAGCCTCCTCCTCACTCCATGCCCGGCCGCATCGCGGGGTCAGACGGCGGGCGGGCTGAGGCGGGCGAACGCCTCCTGCCGCCGGTAGGGGAAATAGGGATAGGCGGCATCGGTGAGGCTTGCCGCATCCAGCTTCGCGATCTGTTCATCCGACAGCGACCAGCCGATGGCGCCGAGATTCTGGCGTAGCTGCTCCTCGTTGCGGGCACCGACAATGACGGAGGAGACGGTCGGCCGGCGTGTAAGCCAGTTGATTGCTATCTGTGGAACCGTTTTCCCGGTTTCCTCGGCCACGTCCTCCAGCGCATCCACCACGCGATAAAGCTGTTCCTGGTCAACGGGCGGGCCGAAGCTGGCCGTATCGTGCAGGCGGCTGCCCTCGGGGAGGGGAACGCCACGACGGATCTTGCCGGTAAGCCGGCCCCAGCCGAGTGGACTCCAGACCAGCGCGCCGACACCCTGATCGAGGCCGAGCGGCATCAATTCCCATTCGTAATCGCGACCGACCAGCGAATAGTAGACCTGGTGAGCGACATAGCGCTGCCAGCCATGACGCTCAGCGGCCGCCAGCGACTTCATCACCTGCCAGCCGGAAAAATTGGACACGCCGAGATAGCGCAATTTGCCGGCACGCACGAGATCGTCGAGGGTCGACAGAACCTCCTCGACCGGTGTCGCGGCATCGAAGGCATGCAGTTGCAGGAGGTCGATATAGTCGGTTCCAAGGCGTTTCAGGGCCGCGTCGACACTGCGAACGAGACGGGCCCGTGAGGTGCCGGCATCGGACGGACCCTCGCCCATGGGCAGGGCCGTCTTGGTGGAGATCAGCACCGCATCACGCCGGCCCCTGATAGCTTCGCCCAGAACCGTTTCGGAAGCGCCGTCTGAATAGACATCCGCTGTATCGAAGAGATTGAGCCCGGCGTCGAGGCAGATATCGATGAGACGGCGGGCTTCATTCGCGTCAGTGGTGCCCCAAGCCCCGAAAAGGGGGCCAGTGCCGCCGAAGGTCCCCGTGCCGAAGCTCAAGACCGGAACCTTGAGGCCCGATGCGCCGAGATTTCTGTATTCCATGGTTTGCTCCCTGGTTGGATAGAGGATGAAAGGTCAGGATGTGGCGGGGTCGCAGACGGCTTCCCGCGTTGTGCGCCGGTGCTCCATGCGCTGAGCGGCGAAAGCGACAGCGAAAGCCGCCATGGGCACAAGGCCGGCGATCCAGATGACGGCACCAAGGCCCGGGCCGTGGTCGATCACCGCGCCGCCCAGCCAGGCGCCGATCGCATTGCCGAGATTGAAGGCGGCGATGTTGAAGGAGGAGGCGAGACCCTGGCCGGCGCCCTCGGCTTTTTCGAGCACCCACATCTGCAGCGGCGGCACGGTGGCGAAGGCGGCAGCACCGAACACCCCGATGGCGATCACGGCGCCGACCTTTTCGTGGACGGCGAAGCTCATGGCAAAGAGGACGGCCGAGAGCAGGGCGAGTGATCCGAGAACAGCCGGTCCGAGCCATCGGTCGGCGAATTTCCCGCCGATGAGGTTTCCGGCGATGAGGCCGCCGCCGAAGACGAGCAGGATGGGTGAGACCGCGCTTTCTGAAAAGCCGGTGATGCGTGTGAGGATAGGCGCAATGTAGGTGAAGGCAGCAAACACGCCGACCCAGCTCAGCACCGTTGTCAGAAGGCCGAGAAGCACTTGCGGGCGGGCCAGCACGGCGAGCGTGTTTCCGCTGTCGTCCTCACCAGCGGAAGCATCGTCGCGTGGAACAAAGGCGGCGATGATGGCCAGGGCTGCAAGGCCCACCAGCGTGACGGCCCAGAATGTGGATCGCCAACCGAAAGCCTGACCGAGCCAGGTGCCGAACGGCACACCGAGAATGTTTGCCACGGTGAGGCCGGTGAACATGATGGCGATAGCCGAGGCACGCCTGTCGGGGGAGACAAGGCCAGTGGCCACCACGGAGCCAACACCGAAGAACGATGCGTGTGCAAAGGCCGTCAGCACGCGCGCGGCCATGAGGGCCCAGTAGTTGGGCGCAAGCGCGCAGGCGAGGTTGCCGAGCGTGAAGATGACCATCAGGGCGATCAGCAGGGTCTTGCGGGACCAGCGCCCGGTCAGAGCGCCCAGGATGGGCGCGCCGGCCACCACACCGAGCGCATAACCCGAGATGAGCAAGCCGGCAGCGGAGATGGTGACGTCAAGATCGGCGCTGACCTCCAGAAGCAGACCCATGATGACGAATTCGGTAACGCCGATGCCGAAAGCGCCGGCGGTCAGCGCGTAGAGTGCAAGGGGCATGTCAAAGGCTCTTGTCGTTGCGGAAGGGCGAATTTGGATTGACCACTTGCGCTTAGATGGACGTCTGCCGATTGATGAATTAGACTTCGAAAAATAAAATCATCATGGAATTCAATTCATAAATGGCGCGTATCGACATAAACCGTTCCGGTGAGATCGAAGTGTTCGTGCGGGTGGTGGAATTGCAGAGTTTTTCAGCCGCAGCGCGCGATCTGAAGATGACGCCGTCCGCCGTCAGCAAGCTGGTGGCGCGGCTCGAGGCCCGGCTTGGAACGCGGCTGCTGCGTCGCTCCACGCGCCGGCTTCAGATAACCCCGGAGGGAAGCGCTTTCTATCAAAGCGGTGTGCGCATTCTGGCGGATATCCAGGCGGCTGAGCAGGAAGCTGCGGCGGGATCCGCGCCGCGCGGGCGCCTCAGGGTCAACTCGAACGTGCCTTTCGGCCAGAACCGGCTGATCCCGCTGCTTCCAGAATTCACGGCCCGTTATCCGGATGTGGTGGTGGATCTGGTGTTGACGGACCGGGTGATCGATCTGATCGAGGAGCGGGCGGATGTCGCCATCCGTGCCGGAGCGCTCGCCGAATCGAGCCTGATCGCGCGCAAGCTTGGTGATAGCGGCATGGCCGTCGTGGCCGCGCCTTCTTATCTGGAAGTACATGGACGGCCGGAGAGCCCGGCCGACCTTGCCGGCCACGCGTTGCTTGGCTTCTGCTTTTCGCGCATTCATGAAGGGTGGCCCTTCATCGGACCGGAGGGGCTGAAAAGCAGCATCCCGCCCACCGGCGGCACGCTTGTCAGTGACGGTGAGGCCATGCGGTTGATGGCGCTGGCGGGCGCGGGCATCGCCCGTCATGCCCGCTGGCACATCCAGCCGGACATCGATGCGGGGCGGCTGGTGCCGCTCTTGGAGGATTTCAATCCGGGCGATCGCGAAGGTGTCTATGCGGTCTATGTCGGACACGGAAAATTCCTGCCGACCCGCGTCCGGGCATTCCTCGATTTTCTGGCCGAGAAGGTCAAGATCGCCTAATTCGGGGCAGCCATTGTGCCTATATTCCTACCCCTTCGCCCCCGATGTAGACTGTTGCCTCACGGAACAGGGCGCCACGGGACCGGAACCGATGTGACCCGGTTGCCGCGCCGAGTGGCGGAAGGGGCAGCTATGAACGGGCTTGCGAGAGTATGCTGGATCACGGCTCCGCTTTATGCGGTGCTTGGGATGAGCTTTGGAATTTACATGGCGGCGTCGGGCGACCACACTCTGGCGCCCGCGCATGGACATCTGAACCTACTCGGATGGGTCACCATTGGGCTTTACGGTGCCTTTTACACGTTGGTGCCGCAGGCTGCGGAGGGGCGGCTGGCCAGATTGCAGGTGCTTCTTGCCCAGCTCGGAGTGATCGTCACGGCGCCGGGCATT
This sequence comes from Nitratireductor lacus, assembly GCF_056431025.1. Taxonomy (NCBI): domain Bacteria; kingdom Pseudomonadati; phylum Pseudomonadota; class Alphaproteobacteria; order Hyphomicrobiales; family Phyllobacteriaceae; genus Nitratireductor; species Nitratireductor lacus. The sequence continues at coordinate 92,016 of NZ_JBWKMB010000003.1, forward strand.
GCGTTTGCGATCCTGGGAATGGGCGAGGGGCTGGCGAAAGCCGGCGCGGTGCTCATCCTGCTCGGAGCGCTGCTGTTTCTCATTATTGTCGTGCGCGCCACGGGGCGCTCAGCGGCGGGTGCCTGATCCCTCAGCGCGCGCCGAAGATCGCTGATCCGATACGCACGCTGGTGGCGCCGAAGGCGATGGCTTTCTCGTAGTCACCGGACATGCCCATGGAGCATTTCTCGACGCCGGCTTCGGCGGCGAGCTTTTTCAGCAGTGCGAAATGCGGGCCGGGGTTTTCATCGAAGGGCGGAATGCACATCAGCCCTTCGATGGCGAGGCCGTATTCCTCGCGGCAATGTTTGACGAAGGTGACGGCCTGGCGAGGGTCGATGCCGGCTTTCTGTTCTTCGAGGCCGGTGTTGACCTGGACATAAAGACGCGGGTGCCGATCCTGTTTCTGCATCTCGGTTGAAAGTGCGCGGGCGATCTTTTCGCGGTCGACGCTCTCGATCACGTCGAACAGGGCGACAGCATCGGCGGCCTTGTTGGACTGCAGTGGGCCGATGAGGCGCAGTTCGATATCGGGATGGGCCTCCTTTAGCGCGGGCCATTTGCCCTGGGCTTCCTGGACACGGTTTTCGCCGAAAACACGCTGGCCCGCCTCGATGACCGGACGGATCTGATCGGCCTCGAACGTCTTGGAAACGGCGACAAGCGTGACGGCGCCTGGAGCGCGGTCTGCAGCCTTTTCGGCGGCGGCGATCTTCGCTTTGACGTCTCGCAGATTTTCGACGGCGTGGCTCATCGGTTCGCTGATCCCTCTTCCAAAAAAGCCTCTTGGAGTTGACGCTTCGGCGAAACCATGGTGAAGGTCCGCCGACATCATTTCCGCTTCTTATCTTGTGAAAATCCGGCCATGGCAACCGAACGTTACAATCCCCGTGTCGCAGAACCCCGCTGGCAGAAAGCCTGGGACGAGGCAAAGCTGTTCGAGGCCAGCAATGATGACGGGCGGCCGAAATACTATGTGCTCGAGATGTTCCCCTATCCATCCGGGCGCATTCACATCGGCCACACGCGCAATTACACGATGGGCGACGTGGTGGCGCGCTACAAGCGCGCCAGGGGCTACAATGTTCTGCACCCGATGGGCTGGGACGCGTTCGGCATGCCGGCGGAAAACGCGGCGATGCAGAACAAGGTGCACCCCAAGGAGTGGACCTATCAGAACATCGCGGTGATGCGCGATCAGCTGAAGACGTTCGGTCTGTCGCTCGACTGGAGCCGCGAGTTCGCCACCTGTGACGTGGATTACTATCACCGCCAGCAGATGCTGTTTGTCGATTTCTTCGAGAAGGGGCTGGTGACGCGCAAGACCTCCAAGGTCAACTGGGATCCGGTGGATCAGACCGTGCTTGCCAACGAGCAGGTGATCGACGGTCGCGGCTGGCGCTCTGGCGCGGAAGTCGAGCAGCGCGAGCTGGCGCAGTGGTTCTTCAAGATCACCGATTACGCGCAGGACCTGGTCGATGCCATCGACGATCTGGACCAGTGGCCGGAAAAGGTGCGCCTGATGCAGCGCAACTGGATCGGCCGTTCGGAAGGCATGCTGATCCGCTGGGCTCTGGCCGAAGAGACGGCGCCTGAGGGCGTGAACGAGCTGGAGGTCTACACGACCCGGCCCGACACGCTGTTCGGCGCGTCCTTCATGGCGATTGCCGCCGATCATCCGCTGGCGAAGACACTGGCCGCCGACAAGGCCGAGCTTGCCGCATTCTGCGAAGAGTGCCGCCGCATGGGCACCTCGGCTGCGGCGCTGGAGACGGCGGAGAAGAAGGGTTTCGACACGGGCGTGCGCGTGCGCCATCCCTTCGATCCGGAATGGACGCTGCCGGTCTATGTCGCCAATTTCGTGCTGATGGACTACGGCACGGGCGCGATTTTCGGCTGCCCCTCGGGCGATCAGCGCGATCTGGATTTCGCCAACAAATACGGCCTGCCGGTGACGCCGGTTGTGATGCCGGAAGGTGCGGATGCCGCGACCTTCCAGATCACCGAAGAGGCATTCACCGATGATGGCGTGATGATCAATTCGCGCTTTCTCGACGGCATGAAGCCGAAGGCGGCGTTCGAGGAAGTGGCCAACCGCCTCTCCTCCGAGACGATCAATGGCCGCCCGGTGGGCGAGCGCAAGGTGAACTTCCGCCTGCGTGACTGGGGCGTTTCGCGCCAGCGTTACTGGGGCTGCCCGATCCCGATGATCCACTGCGACGATTGCGGTGTGGTGCCGGTGCCGAAGGCCGACATGCCGGTCAAGCTGCCCGACGACATCGAGTTCGACCGTCCCGGAAATCCGCTCGACCGCCACCCGACCTGGAAGCATGTGAAGTGCCCGAAATGCGGTGCGGATGCGCGGCGCGAGACGGACACGATGGACACATTCGTCGATTCGTCGTGGTATTTCGCGCGCTTCACCGCACCGTGGGAGAACGACCCGACCAACCCGAAGGCCGCCAATGAGTGGCTGCCGGTCGACCAGTATATCGGCGGCATCGAGCATGCGATCCTGCATCTGCTCTATTCGCGCTTCTTTGCCCGCGCCATGAGCGCGACGGGCCATCTGGATGTGGCCGAGCCCTTCAAGGGCCTGTTCACGCAGGGCATGGTGGTGCACGAGACCTATCGTGCACCCGATGGCCGCTGGCTGGCTCCGAACGAGGTGGAGATCGCGGGTTCCGGCGATGGCCGCAAGGCGGTGGAGATCGCCACGGGTGAGCCTGCATCGATCGGCTCGCTCGAGAAAATGTCGAAGTCCAAGAAGAACACGGTGAGCCCGGAGGACATCATCGAGTCCTTCGGTGCGGATACGGCGCGCTGGTTCATGCTGTCCGATTCCCCGCCAGAGCGCGACGTGGAATGGACGGACGATGGCGCGACGGGCGCGCACCGGTTCGTACAGCGTGTTTGGCGTCTGGTCTCCGAAGTTGCGGATCATGTGCGTGGTGTGGCGCCGAAGGCGGCGCATGAGGGCTCTGCCGTTGCGACTTCGAAGGCGGCGCACAAGGCCTTGAAGGCCGTGGGCGAAGACATCGAGAAGCTGGCCTTCAACCGTGCCATCGCGCGCGTTCATCAGCTCGTCAACGATCTGCAGGAACCGCTGTCGGCGCTGGCCGGCGCGGACGACGCGGCGAAGGGCGCAGCGCGCGAGGCCGTCGACATCCTGATCCATCTGGTCGCGCCCTTCATGCCGCATCTGGCCGAAGAGTGCTGGGCTGCGATCGGCGGTGAGGGGCTGGTCGCTGCGAGCGCCTGGCCGGCGTTCGATCCGGCGCTGGTCGTGGACAATGAAATCGTCCTGCCCGTTCAGATCAACGGCAAGAAGCGCGGTGATTTGACAATTGCGCGCGACGCAGATCAATCTGCGGTCGAAGATGCGGTGCTCCAGCTCGATTTCGTCCAGAAGGCGCTGAACGGCTCTGAGCCGCGCAAGGTGATCGTCGTTCCGCAGCGTATCGTCAACATCGTTGCCTGATGCCGCGGGACCCGGATTGATGCTGTTTGGAAAACAGGGGGAAAGCTTGAACCCGACGTTTCGCGTTTCGCTTCTGGCCGGTCTGGCACTTTCATTGGCGGGGGCGTCCGGCTGCACGGTGCGCCCCCTGATGGCCACGCCGGATGTAACGTCAAGCGGCTATGCCTCCGTGCCCGCCCTGTCGTCCATCACCATTGCGCCGGTCGATACACGCTATGGGCAGGAGGTTCGCAACCACCTGATTTTCCTGCTCAATGGCGGAGCCGGCCAGCCCGCAGGCGCACGGTATACGCTCGATCTTTCCGTGACACGGTCGAGCTCCGCGGCGGCACGCGTGCAGGTTCGTACCGACAATGAGCCCACCTCCAGCCTCATGACGATGACGGCGGATTACAAGGTTACCGACAGCAGCACCGGCAGTGTGGTTGCAACCGGGCGCCGCCAGATTTCCTCGGCCTACGATGTGCCGCGACAGGAGTTCGCCGCGCTGCGCGCAGAACGCGATGCCGAAAACCGCGCTGCCCGCGAACTGGCAGAGCAATTGCGCCTGGCGCTGGGGCAGGACCTGGCGCGCGCGGAGAACGGATCATAACACTGCTGCCCTTCAGCGGTCGTGGGTTCGCTGCACATGGACGTTGTAATCTTGCATTCGTGTCATTGCGTCGTCACAGTATTCGGTGAAACAGCCTGTGAGGCGTGATCTCTGAATGTTGCGCTATTTCCGTGGAAGCTCATCTTCCGACAAGTCGAAGGAGCGGAATGACGGTGATGACGAGAACCGAAATGCTGCAGGGGGCACTTCGTCCATGGCTCTGCACACGACGCTGACCTCGGTCGCTGCGGTTCTTGGCAGCCGCGTTCTGGGACGCGACGTCTATGCGCCCGAAACGCCGCATGTGGTCGATCAACTGATTGCCGAGCGCACCACGCATCTTTCGCAGAATATGCTGTGGCCTCTGGCCCAGCCCTTTCTCTACCGCTTTCTGCACTATCGGCAGGCTGTGATAATGGCCGACGAGGTCGCCGAATTATCCGGCCGGGATGCCTTCGCCTATATCAGCCGGCTTCTTTCGCTGGAAATTTCGGCAAGCGGGCTGGAGCATATCCCGGCTTCAGGCGGCTTCATTCTTGCGCCGAATCACCCGACGGGCATTGCCGACGGCATCGCCGTCTATGACATGATGAAGGTCGTTCGTTCGGACATGGCGATTTTCGCGAATCGGGATGCCCTGCGTGTGAACCCGCGCTTTCGCGATCTGATCATACCGGTGGAATGGCGCGCGAGGGAGAAATCCCACGCCAAAAGCCGCGATACGCTGGAAATGACGGCCAAGGCCTTCAATGCCGAAAAGGCGATCATCCTGTTTCCCTCGGGGCGCATTGCCTACTGGAACAAGGACAAGCTGACCGAACGCCCCTGGCAGCCTTCCGTGGTCGCACTGGCGCGGCGCTATCAGGTGCCGGTCATTCCAATGAACATGACGGCGCGCAATTCGGGCCTGTTCTATCTGCTCTCGCGCTATTCGACAGAACTGCGCGACATGACGCTGTTCCACGAGCTTCTGAACAAGAAGGGCCGGGCGATCAGCATGGTGATCGGCAAGCCGATCATGCCGGACGCGCTGGGTGAGGGTGAGCCGGCGGATGTGGCCGCGCGTCTTCAGGAGCACACGGTGCACCGGCTGCGCGAAGACCCGGACGCGACCTTTGAAGGTTAGCGGCCGAAGGTTAGCGGCACGTATGCCCATGGGCGTGCGACGTTAGAAATCAGTTTTCGGAGAAGAAGGGCGCGCATGCTGTTGTTGCTGGCGCTGGCCCCTCATCCTTACCTTCTCCCCGCGGGCGGGGAGAAGGGGCGTCTGTGTCGGTGCAAATCTTGCACCGAGGTTACTTCCGGCTGTTTAGCCTCAGCCGATCTTCTGGCCGGTTTTCGCCCAGTCGGCGAGGAAGGCTTCAAGGCCCTTGTCGGTGAGCGGGTGCTTGACCAGCGCCTTCAAAACGGACGGCGGGACGGTTGCCACGTCGGAGCCGATCAGGGCGGCCTGCTTCACATGGTTTACGGTGCGGATGGAAGCGGCGAGGATCTCGGTGCCGAAATCGTAATTGTCGTAGATCGTGCGAATCTCCGCGATCAGGTCCATGCCATCGATGCCCATGTCGTCGAGACGACCGATGAAGGGCGAGATGAAGGTTGCACCGGCCTTGGCGGCAAGCAGCGCCTGGTTTGCCGAGAAGCAGAGCGTGACATTGACGAGGCGGCCTGAAGAGGTGATCGCCTTACAGGCCTTGAGGCCGTCCATGGTGAGCGGCACCTTGATGCAGATGTTGTCGGCGATCTTCGAGAGAACATCAGCCTCTTTCATCATGCCTTCGAAATCCGTCGCGGTCACTTCGGCGGAGACCGGGCCATCGACGATGCCGCAGATTTCCTTCGTCACTTCCATGATGTCGCGGCCCGACTTCATGATCAGCGACGGATTGGTGGTGACGCCATCGAGCAGACCGGTGTCGCTCAATTCGCGGATTTCATTGACGTCGGCGGTGTCGACGAAGAACTTCATGGCAAACTCCTTAGGCAGTCCGAAGGCGGGGATTGAGAGGATGCACACTCATCCTCCATATGTTCGGTCTTTGCTCTAATGCAAGAACAGGGCAAGGTCACGCCCGATGACAAAAGATTCGCCAATGAGCTCCGTTGTTCCGGTCATGGTGCCGATGCCGGCCGAGCGACCCTACTCCTATGCGGTGCCGGATGGCATGCGCGTGGAGCCGGGCTCGATCGTGCGCGTGCCTTTGGGGCCGCGCGAGGTGGCGGGGATTGTCTGGGACGGGCCGGGCGAGGCGGTGGCGGCGAAAAGGCTTCGGGCCATTGCCGGGGTCTTCGACTGTCCGCCGATCCCCGAAGAGATGCGCCGGTTCGTCGACTGGGTGGCGAGCTATACGCTTTCGCCGCCCGGTATGGTGGCGCGCATGCTGCTGCGTGCGCCGGCGGCGTTCGATCCCGAACCGCCGACCGAGGGGCTGCGGCTTGTGGAGGGCATGGGCCCCGACCGGCTGACGGCAGCCCGCGAACGCGTGCTGGAAATGGCCGCCGACGGCCAGGCATGGACCAAGGCGGGGCTTGCCCATGCCGCTGGCGTCTCCTCCAGCGTGATCGAGGGCTTGCGCACGCAGGGCGTGTTCGAAACGGTTTCGATCCCGCCGCGCCCCGTTGTGGCCGCGCCCGACCCGGTATTCGGACGCGCGACGCTGACCGACGGTCAGGCGGAAGCGGCGGATCGTTTGCGGGAAAAGGCCGGCACCGATGCCTTTAGCGTGACGCTGATCGACGGCGTAACGGGATCGGGCAAGACGGAAGTCTATTTCGAAGCGGTGGCTGCGGCGCTGGAACGGGGCAAGCAGGTTTTGATCCTCATTCCCGAAATCGCGCTGACGCAGGCCTTTCTGGAACGCTTTCACGACCGGTTCGGTGCGAAGCCCGCCGAATGGCACTCCGACCTTGCGCCGAAGAAACGCGAGCGGGTCTGGCGGCAGGTCGCGGAAGGGCAATTGCGCGTGGTGGCGGGTGCGCGCTCGGCGCTTTTCCTGCCCTTTCGCGAGCTTGGCCTGATCGTGATCGATGAGGAGCACGATCCGGCCTACAAGCAGGAAGACCGTGTTTTCTACAATGCGCGCGACATGGGCGTGGTGCGGGGGCATATCGGCGGCTTTCCGGTGGTGCTTGCGTCTGCAACGCCATCGCTTGAAAGCCGGGTCAATGCCAATCAGGGCCGCTATGAGCGGATCGTGCTTTCCTCGCGCTTTGCCGATGCGGCGTTGCCGGATCTTGCCACCATAGACATGCGCAAGGCGGCGCCAGAGCGTGGCGGGTTTCTCTCGCCGGTGCTCATCGAGGAGATGAAGAAGACGCTGGCGCGGGGCGAGCAGTCGCTTCTGTTCCTGAACAGACGCGGCTATGCGCCGCTCACGCTGTGCCGGGTGTGCGGGCATCGGTTTCAATGTCCGGACTGTTCGAGCTGGCTGGTGGAACATCGCTTTCGGCGGCAGCTTGTCTGCCATCACTGCGGCTACAACGAGCCGCGCCCGGAAGCGTGCCCGGAATGCGGCACGCTCGATCATCTGGTGGCCTGCGGGCCGGGGGTGGAGCGAATCACCGAAGAGGTGGATCAGCTTTTTCCCGATGCGCGCACCATCATGCTCTCCTCCGACATGATGGGGGGCGTGAAGCGGCTGCGGCTGGAACTGGAAGCCATTGCCAAGGGCGAGGCGGACATCATCATCGGCACGCAGCTTGTGGCCAAGGGGCACAATTTCCCCGGCATGACGCTGGTGGGGGTGGTGGATGCGGATCTCGGCCTTGCCAATGGCGACCCGCGCGCGGCGGAGCGCACCTTTCAGCTTCTGGCGCAGGTGACGGGGCGTGCCGGCCGCACGGGGCGAAAGAGCCTCGGCCTGTTGCAAACCTATCAGCCGGAGCACCCGGTGATGCGGGCGATCGTGACGGGAGATGCGGAGGCGTTTTACGAGCGCGAGACGGCCGAGCGGGAACGGGCGGGGCTTCCGCCATTTGGCAGGCTTGCCGGCATCATCGTGAGTGCGGCCACGCGGCAGGAGGCCGAAAGCCATGCACGCGCGCTGCGGCGTGCGGCACCAAGGGCCGATGAAGTGGATGTGCTGGGGCCAGCGGAGGCGCCGCTGGCGCTGGTTGCCGGCCGGCACCGGTTCCGGCTTCTCGTGCAGGGCACGCGCCGAGCGGACATTCAGGGCTTTCTGCGTGACATGATCAAGGCGGGACCGAGGCCGCGCGGCTCGGTGCGGGTGCAGGTGGATATCGATCCGCAGAGTTTTCTGTGAAGTGTGGCAGGTCCGCTATGCCGCGCGAGGGTTGAAACAGGATAAGAGAGCCGAAGCTTGAAATAGGCCTTTTTCGGGTCGCAATCCGCAAACGGGGGTTTCAGATGCAGTTCTCCTTTCCATGGCCGGTAACCCAGGGCGAATGGCTGGCATGGTCGGCGGCGGCGGTGACGATCTTCATCGGCCTGTTCGTCATGTTCATGCCCAGGCTGGCCCTGCGCCTATTCCGGCTGCAGCCGGCGGCGGAGCGCACCGAAATGCTGGTCGTGCCGCGCGCCATCATCGGCGGTTTCTACATCGGCTTCGGGCTGGCGGCGATGATGCTGGCGCAGCCCTTCATCTATCTGGCGCTGGGGGCGGCGTGGGCCGTGTCGGTTTTCGGCTGTGTGATCTCGATGCTCTCGGATGGTGCGAAGGCGCTTTATAGCTGGCTGTTTCTGCTCCTGTCGCTCATTCTGGCGGTGCTGCCGCTGGCTTTTGTGATGGGATTCGTCGCCTGACGGATCAAAAATGCGTCGAAACTGCGACAAAGCAGCCGGTTTGCCGGGGGCTATGCGTGTTGCGACTCTCGGAAGCCTGTGCTAGACGGCAATCGGCTTTCGGCAGAAGGGCATGTCCCATGTCTTTTTGCGAGGGGAAAAATTCAATCAGGTCAGAGATTTAGCCCGAGCCTGGCGCTCCAGCAGAAAATCTTGTGGCCTTCTAGGCGTGAGAGATGACCATCCCGTGGCACAATCTGGCTCCATGATTTCCGGAATGGCAGGGCGCTACGCTGGTTCGCTTTTCGAACTGGCGAAGGAAGCCAAGGCGATTTCCACAGTCGAGACCGACCTCGACCGTTTCGAGAAACTTCTTGAAGGCAGCGACGACCTGCAGCGTCTCGTCGAGAGCCCCGTGTTCTCGGCTGATGACCAGCTGAAGGCGATCAGCGCCGTTCTCGACAAGGCCAAGATCACGGGTCTGGTCGGCAATTTTCTGCGTGTCGTTGCGAAGAACCGGCGTTTGTTCGCCGTTCCGCAGATGATCCGCGCATTCCGCCACATTGCCGCAGAAGATCGCGGTGAGACGACGGCGGACGTGACCGCAGCACATGCGCTCAACGCGACGCAGGAGAAGGAACTGAAGGCCGCCCTCAAAGCAGTGGCCGGCAAGGACGTTTCGATCAACGTTTCCGTTGATCCCTCCATTCTCGGCGGGCTGGTGGTCAAGATGGGCTCGCGCCAGATCGACACATCGCTCAAAACCAAACTCAATTCGCTCAAGCTTGCACTGAAAGAGGTCGGCTGATGGACATCCGTGCGGCGGAAATTTCCGCAATTCTGAAGGATCAGATAAAGAACTTCGGCAAGGAAGCCGAAGTTTCAGAAGTTGGCCAGGTGCTCTCCGTGGGCGACGGCATTGCCCGCGTCTATGGTCTGGACAATGTCCAGGCCGGTGAGATGGTGGAGTTCCCCGGCGGCATCCGCGGCATGGCGCTCAACCTGGAAGTCGACAATGTCGGCGTCGTTATCTTCGGTAGCGACCGTGACATTAAGGAAGGCGACACGGTGAAGCGTACCGGCGCCATCGTGGACGTTCCGGTCGGTCCGGAGCTGCTCGGCCGCGTTGTTGACGCGCTCGGCAACCCGATCGACGGCAAGGGCCCGATCAAGGCAAAAGAGCGTCGCCGCGTCGACGTGAAGGCGCCGGGCATCATTCCCCGCAAGTCGGTTCACGAGCCGATGTCGACCGGTCTGAAGTCCGTTGACGCCCTGATCCCGATTGGCCGCGGCCAGCGCGAGCTGATCATTGGCGACCGCCAGACCGGCAAGACCGCCATCGTTCTCGACACCTTCCTCAACCAGAAGCCGCTCAACGACGGTGACGACGAGAGCCAGAAGCTCTACTGCGTCTATGTCGCCGTTGGCCAGAAGCGCTCCACGGTTGCACAGCTGGTGAAGGTTCTGGAAGAGCGCGGCGCTCTCGAATACTCGATCATCGTCGCCGCAACCGCTTCCGACGCCGCTCCGATGCAGTTCCTGGCTCCGTTTGCCGGCTGCGCCATGGGCGAATATTTCCGCGACAATGGCAAGCATGCCGTGATCGCCTATGACGATCTGTCCAAGCAGGCCGTTGCTTACCGTCAGATGTCGCTTCTGCTGCGCCGCCCGCCGGGCCGTGAAGCTTATCCGGGTGACGTGTTCTACCTGCACTCCCGCCTGCTCGAGCGCGCGGCGAAGATGAACGACGAGCAGGGCGCCGGTTCGCTCACGGCTCTGCCGGTCATCGAGACGCAGGCGAACGACGTGTCGGCCTACATTCCGACCAACGTGATCTCGATCACCGACGGTCAGATCTTCCTCGAGACCAACCTGTTCTTCCAGGGTATCCGCCCGGCTGTGAACGTAGGTCTGTCGGTGTCGCGCGTCGGCTCCGCAGCCCAGATCAAGGCCATGAAGCAGGTTGCCGGTTCCATTAAGGGTGAGCTCGCCCAGTACCGTGAAATGGCTGCGTTCGCGCAGTTCGGTTCTGACCTCGACGCCTCGACCCAGCGCCTGCTCAACCGCGGTGCACGCCTGACCGAACTCCTGAAGCAGCCGCAGTTCTCGCCGCTGAAGACGGAAGAGCAGGTTGCCGTGATCTTTGCCGGTGTGAATGGCTACCTCGACAAGCTGCCGCTTGGCGATGTCACCCGTTTCGAGCAGGGCCTGCTTTCGCACATGCGTGCGGATGGCAAGGACGTGCTGGAAGCGATCCGCAAGGAAAAGGCGCTTTCCGACGATCTGCGTGAGAAGCTCAAGGCACAGATCGACGCATTCGCCAAGAACTTCGCCTGAGGCTGAGCGAGCATGGCTTCCCTCAAGGAACTTCGCAACCGGATCGCCTCGGTCAAGGCGACGCAGAAAATCACCAAGGCGATGCAGATGGTCGCCGCGGCGAAACTGAAGCGCGCCCAGGAGGCGGCCGAGGCTGCGCGGCCCTATGCCGAACGCATGGGAACCGTGCTCGCCAACATTGCCGGCGCCGTGTCGGGAACCGACGCGCCGCCGCTGATGGCCGGCACCGGTAAGGACGACGTGCATCTTCTGGTCGTCGCCACGGCCGAGCGCGGCCTTTGCGGCGGCTTCAACAGCCAGATCGCCAAGAAGGCACGCGAGCACATCCGCGCACTTCTGCGGGACGGCAAGACCGTGAAGGTGCTCTGCGTCGGCAAGAAGGGTTACGACATCCTGCGCCGTGACCATGGCGACCTGATCATCGATCGCGTGGACCTGCGCGAGGTGAAGAAGATCGGCTTCGAGAACGCGCATGAGATCGCCCGTCAGGTGATCGGCCTGTTCGAGAAGGGCGAGTTCGACATCTGCACGCTGTTCTACTCCGAATTCCAGTCGGTGATGTCTCAGGTGCCGACCGCGCTGCAGATCATCCCCGCAGCCGTTCCCACAGAGGACGCCGGCGAAGGTTCGGACGCGGTGTACGAATATGAGCCGGATGCGGCTTCCATCCTCGCTGATCTCATCCCGCGCAACATCTCGGTGCAGATCTTCCGCGCGCTCCTTGAGAACGCAGCCGGTGAGATGGGCGCCAAGATGACCGCCATGGACAGCGCGACGCGCAACGCAGGCGAGATGATCGACAAGCTGTCGATCACCTACAACCGCCAGCGCCAGGCGCAGATCACCAAGGAACTGATCGAAATCATTTCGGGCGCGGAAGCGCTCTAACGGACCGAAGAGGTTAAACGAACATGGCCAAAGCAGCGACCCCGAAGACGGCGTCCGCGACTGCCGCAAAGAAGGCGGCTCCGGCACGCAAGACGGCTTCCACCCGCAGCACCGCAGCAAAGAAAGCAACCGGCGCGGCCGGCACGATCCGTCAGGTTATCGGCGCCGTGGTTGACGTGCAGTTCGAGGATAACTTGCCGGCGATCCTGAACGCGCTGGAGACCGAGAACCAAGGCAACCGCCTTGTGCTCGAGGTGGCGCAGCATCTCGGCGAGAACACGGTCCGCTGCATCGCCATGGACTCCACCGAGGGTCTGGTTCGCGGCATGGAAGTGCGCGACACGGGCAACCCGATTGCGGTTCCGGTCGGTGACGCCACGCTCGGCCGCATCATGAACGTGGTCGGCGAGGCCATCGACGAAGCCGGCCCGGTGAAGGGCGACGGCACCCGCGCCATCCACCAGCCGGCTCCCGACTATGTGGACCAGTCCACCGAAGCCGAAATTCTCGTCACGGGCATCAAGGTTGTGGACCTGCTGGCTCCTTACGCCAAGGGCGGCAAGATCGGCCTGTTCGGCGGCGCCGGCGTTGGCAAGACGGTTCTCATTCAGGAACTGATCAACAACGTCGCCAAGGCGCATGGCGGTTACTCCGTGTTCGCCGGCGTTGGTGAGCGTACCCGTGAGGGCAACGATCTCTACCACGAGATGATCGAGTCCGGCGTGAACAAGGACCCGGCAAAGAATGACGGCTCCACCGAAGGCTCCAAGTGCGCCCTCGTGTTCGGCCAGATGAACGAGCCGCCCGGCGCGCGCGCCCGCGTTGCTCTGACCGGCCTGACGGTTGCCGAGCACTTCCGCGACCAGGGCCAGGACGTTCTGTTCTTCGTCGACAACATCTTCCGCTTCACGCAGGCGGGTTCCGAGGTGTCGGCGCTTCTCGGCCGTATTCCTTCGGCCGTGGGTTATCAGCCGACGCTGGCGACCGACATGGGCGCCCTGCAGGAACGCATCACCACGACCACCAAGGGTTCGATCACCTCGGTGCAGGCCATTTACGTGCCCGCCGACGACCTGACCGACCCGGCGCCGGCAACCTCGTTCGCCCACCTGGACGCAACGACCGTGTTGAACCGCGCCATTTCGGAAAAGGGTATCTACCCGGCCGTGGATCCGCTGGACTCCACCTCGCGCATGCTCGACCCGATGATTGTCGGCGAAGAGCACTACCGGGTGGCCCGTCAGGTGCAGGAGATTCTTCAGCGCTACAAGTCGCTGCAGGACATCATCGCCATTCTCGGCATGGACGAGCTTTCCGAAGAGGACAAGCTCACGGTTGCCCGCGCCCGCAAGATCGAGCGCTTCCTGTCGCAGCCCTTCCACGTGGCCGAGGTCTTCACCGGCGCGCCGGGTCTGTTCGTTGATCTGGAAGACACGATCCGCTCGTTCAAGGGGCTGTGCAACGGCGAGTACGATCACCTGCCGGAGGCCGCTTTCTACATGGTCGGCACGATCGAGCAGGCTGTCGAGAAGGCCCAGAAGCTGGCAGCGGAAGCGGCCTGATCCAGGCAATGACCGGGAGGTTCGCACGAACCTCCCGCCTTCATGCCAAACCGGTAGGACACGATGGCTCAATCCTTCAAATTCGATCTGGTCTCGCCCGAGCGGCTTCTGGTTTCCCAGGATGTCGAATCGGTTGTCATTCCCGGCACCGAGGGTGAAATGACCGTCATGGCGACCCACGCGCCGACCATGACCAGCATCAAGCCGGGCGTGGTGGCCGTTGCTGCCGACGGCAAAACGGAACGCTATGTGGTTTTCGGCGGCTTCGCCGACATTCTTCCCGATAGCTGCACCGTTCTGGCCGAATCGGCAGTGCATGTGGACGATATCAATCGTGAAGACCTTGCGCGTCGCATCCAGGATGCCCGCGAGGATATCGAGGACGCCAAGGACCACGAGACGCGCCTGCGCGCCGAAGAGTTCCTGCATCAGCTAACGACGCTGGAAGGCGCTATCCTTCCAGCCTGATTGGCCGTTTGTTTGAGGGAAAAGCCGGGCCAGCGCCCGGCTTTTTTCGTTTGAGCATGTAACAGTCAGATGAGATTGCCGGGTTAGAGCATCGGACCGAAAAGTGGAATCCGGTTTTCGGGCTACTCCGATGCCCCATCAATAGTTTAGATCGTCCTTTGTGCGTCCGGATGGACGCACGGCGATCTAGAATAACGCGGACCGTGATCTGGAGCGATTTCGATGATTATGCGCAAGCTGACTGGCCTGTTGCCCGGTGTTGTCGCGGTTGCGACAGGCAGTAGCGTGTACGCTCAGGAACCGGATCTCCGGACACTGCAGCACGGCCGACACTTCACCGAGGTTTTTCAAACGGGTTCTGCGGAAGATGTCTGGTCACGGATGTCGGACAAGATGCAGGCCGCGCTTGGCAGCCTCAATCATCTCAAGGGCTTCCAGGCTTCGGTCAGGCTGACATTCGGCCCGCAGACGAACATTCTCGATGAGCGGACGGAGCGTCGCAGCACACTCCGCACCTATCGCCGTCGCGCCACCCATGCGAGCGGGGCGGATGTCGTCTGGCAATGGAGTTTTGGCCCTGACGATAATATCGAGGGCTTCTATGTGCGGCGTGTGCCCGAGGAAGCTGAGTCCGGGTATCTCAACTACGAAACACGCGCCGCGCTTCGCCTGCCCTTCGAGGGTGAGTGGTATGTCTTCTGGGGTGGCCGCACTCTGGAGGAGAACTACCACGCCGAGAACCCGGCACAGCGCTTTGCCTATGACTTCGTGGTTCACAAAGACGGGAAATCGCACAGCGGAGACGGGGCCAGGCTGACGGATTACCATTGCTGGGACCGTACGATCCTTGCGCCGGCAGACGGAACGGTGGTCGCACGCGTAGACGGTTTGCCCGATCAGGCCATCGGCGAGACGGACGCGCAGCGGCCGGCGGGCAATCATGTGGTGCTGGACCTGGGAGAGGGGGAGTTCGTGTTCCTTGCGCATCTGCGCCGTGGCTCGGTGACGGTCGAGGCTGGTGAGCGCGTGCGCAGCGGCCAGCAAATCGGCCGCTGCGGCAATAGCGGGAACACATCCGAACCGCATCTGCACATGCACATGCAGACCACGCCGGACCTCGCTGCCGGCGAAGGGCTGCCGGCCCAGTTCCGGAACTACAGGGCCGATGGCGTGTTGCAGGAACGCGGGGAGCCCGTGCGCGGGCAGACGGTGATCGTCGGGGATTGAGTGCCTGCCCAGAGAGAGCACGGTGATTTCAGGCTTGGCGGTCTCAGCGCATTGTTTTGATGAGACTGCTTCAGGGCGCCAGATGACGGAAGGCGTCGACCACGCTGTCATAGACCTTGCGCTTGAACGGCACGATCAGCTTCGGCAGGTCCGTCATGGGCTTCCATTCCCACATGTCGAACTCGGCCTCGTGGCCACCGGGCGGGGGGTTGATGGCAATCTCCGTATCCTGCCCCTCGAAGCGGAAGGCGAACCATTTCTGCTTCTGGCCGCGATACTTGCCCTTGAGCGCTACGCCGATGAGATGCTCGGGCAGATCGTAGGTGATCCATTCAGGCGTTTCAGCGAGGAATGAGACGGACTTGATGCCGGTTTCCTCGTAGAGCTCGCGATAGGCCGCTTCGCGCGGGTCCTCGCCCCTGTCGACACCGCCCTGCGGCATCTGCCAGAGCTGCGTTGCGCCGGACAGTTCGTCGGTATCCGGCTGTACGATGCGCCGGCCCGCCCAGGCGAGGCCCCTGTCATTCAGCACCATGATGCCAACGCATGGGCGATAAGGCAGGTCATCTGCGGACATGTTGTTCCTGGCCATTGCTGGGGGTTCCAATGCTATCGGGGCTGTGGGTCGGCGGCGAGGGCCGAGATCGGGACGAGTTCTATCCCGCGCGCGGTGACCTCGCCAGCCCATTCGGCCACGGTATCTATGGTTTCATCGAACGCCGAGCCCGTGCCGATGGCAAAGCCTCTGGCGCGGGCGATACGCTCCAGTTCGTCGAGTTTCTTCAGGATCTCGCCACGCTCTGGGCGGCGGCTGTTTCCGGTGGGGTCGATCAGCACGTCGGACGCGGCGAAGGGAACCCCTTCCTGAAGCGCGAGGTCCTGCGCAACACTGCGCGCGGATGTGCCGTCGTCGATATACATAAGCCCGCGCTTGCCCAGCTCGGCCATGATGTCGCCCATGGGCTCCGAATCGGCGGTGAAACGCCCGCCCATATAGTTCATGACGCCGGTATAGTTGGTGATGCGCGAAAGTGCCCAGCGCAGGCGGGACAGGTTTTCCGCGGGCGAGGCATCCACGGTGAGCGTGTTGCGGCCCGGATTGGGCGCGGGGTAGCCGAAGGGCTCCATTGGCACCTGCAGAACAACCTCGTGCCCTGCCTTGCGCGCGGCCTGCATCCAGCGGCCCAGACTGTTGCCGGCCGGCGCGAAGGCCAACGTGATTTCCGGGCGCAGCGTTTCAATCGCTTCCTGCGTGGTTGTCTGCGAAAGCCCCAGGCCGCCGACGATGACGGCGATCCTGGCGCCCCGGGTGCCCGACCACGAACGGGCATAGACGTCGAACGGGCGGCGGCCACCGGCATCGCGCACGGGCAACGGCCCCGTTTCCGATTCCTCGATCAGGGCCCGGTCGGGAAGATGTGCAAGCCTCGGGTGCTGCCCCATGGCCGAAGGATCGCGGATGACGATGACACCGTTGCTGGCGGGTTCTTCTGGGCCAAGACGCGTGATCGAGGCGTTCGGCGCGCCCTGTTCCCGCGCTTCCGCCGTGGGCTCCGGCGCCGTCGCTTCGGCAATTGTCTGCTCCACCGGCTCCGTTACGGCGATTGCCGAGGGCGTGCGGAACGGGCGGTCGCGCAGGGCAACGGCGGTGGAGACGCCGAGAATGGCGATCACGGCAAGGCTCACCAATATGCGTTCTGTGGTGAAGATGCCCCGTCGTTTCGGCTTTTCGGGCCTTCTATCGCGGCCAAGGGGCCGGTCTATGTCTCTGTTCCCCGAAATCATACCCACCCGTTACGATGGCCGAGGGCCAAGAATCCAGACCGGTCATCTCCTTCGCTGAAGGATTGCCGCTCCAATGTTCAGTCATTCCAAATTTCAGGCCGCGAAGCGCATCGCCGCGTGCGAAATTCGGTTTACCGGCGTGTTGTGTCGCCCGGATGTCATCGCCGGTTCGTTCGAAACCGGCGATGACACTTCGATACTTACTGATTCATGACCGCTTTGTCAGGATTTGGAGGAAAGGCGGGATCAGTTTTTTCGCCGCGGAGCAGTTCGAGCGCTGCATTGAGCTGCATGTCGTCCTTGGCATCCGGCGGGACATAGGCGATCGAGCCGGAACCTTCCTCATTCTCTTCCTCACCCTTGATGTGGCCGCGAAGGTCCGATTCGCCCCGACGCAGGTCGCGACCCTGTAACTCTTCGGGCAGCGGCTGATCGACCTTGATGTCGGGCGTGATGCCCTTGCCCTGGATCGATTCGCCGGACGGCGTGTAGTAGAGCGCGGTGGTGAGGCGCAGGGCGCCATTCTCGCCGAGCGGGATGATGGTCTGCACCGAACCCTTGCCGAAGGACTGGGTGCCGAGGACCGTGGCACGGCGGTGGTCCTGCAGCGCGCCGGCAACGATCTCGGAGGCACTTGCCGAACCGCCGTTGATGAGCACGATCACAGGCTTGCCGTTGAGCACGTCGCCAGGCCGCGAATCGAAACGGGCGATGTCGTTGGCCTCGCGTCCGCGCGTCGAGACGATCTCGCCGCGGTCGAGGAAAGCATCGGAGACGCTGACCGCCTGATCGAGCAGGCCACCCGGATTGAGACGCAGATCGAGCACATAGCCCTTCAGCTTGTCGTCCGGCACCTCTTTGCTGATCGTATCAATGGCGCTCATCAGGTCATCGAAGGTCTTCTCGGTGAAGGAGGTGATCTTCAGATAGCCGACGTCTTCTTCCACGCGGAACTTGACGGCCTTTACCTTGATGATGTCGCGCACGATCGTCAGTTCGATCGGCTTGTCCGCGCCCTCGCGCAGAATGGTGAGCTCGATCGGCGTGTTGACCGGCCCGCGCATCTTGTCGACGGCGTCGTTGAGCGACATGCCGCGCACTTCTTCACCGTCGATTGCGGAGATCAGGTCGCCGGCCAGAACACCGGCGCGCGAGGCGGGTGTGTCGTCGATGGGGGAGACAACCTTCACGAGCTCATTGTCCATGGTCACTTCAATGCCAAGGCCACCGAACTCGCCCTTGGTCTGAACCCGCATGTCCTTGGCGGCTTCGGGGTCGAGATAGGACGAGTGCGGATCAAGCGAGGTGAGCATGCCGTTGATGGCGCTCTCCACCAGCTTCTTGTCGTCGGGCGGGGTCACATACTGAGAGCGCACGCGCTCGAAGATGTCGCCGAAGATCGCAAGCTGCCGGTAGGTATCCGAACCAGCGGCGTTCGCCGAAAAGCCGCTCGTACCATGGAGAAGCGAAACCGCGGATGCGCCCACCAGGGCGCCGGCAAACAATAGCGACAAGTTACGTTTCATTTCCTGTCCTTCCAGAGTGTCCCGGAGCCCACCAGGGTTTAGGATCGATCGGTTTTCCGTTCTTCCTGAACTCGACATACAGCTCGGGTGTAACGTCCTCGGTCCCCGGGCCTGCGATGCTTGCCAGACGAGCTTCCCCCATCATGCCGATTGGTTCGCCCGCCAAAACGGATTGCCCCAGCCTCACGCTTACCTTATCCAGGCCGGCAAGCACGATATGATAACCGTCGCCGGCATTGAGTATCAATAGCTGACCATAGGAACGGAACGGCCCTGCGTACAGTACCGTCGCCCCCGCAGGTGCGGTAACGATTGCGCCGGATTGTGTTCTTAGAATGTCGCCCTGAAGTGGCGCGCCGGTATCGTCGTCTTCGCCGAACCGGGCTGCAAACTGGCCCGACACGGGCAGGGCCACCCCGCCGGTACGTTTCGCAAATGTCGCACCGGCGCCAAGGCGGTTTTCGGGCGAGGTCGGTTCGCTCAACCGCCGCGCACGCTCGGCTTCAGCCTTGCGCAGAGAGGAGATTTCCGTCTCGAGCGATCCGATCAGCTCCTGCAGGCTGGTGGCGCGCGCGGCCAGTGCCTCTGCCTGCTGCTGCTCGGCTGCCATGCGGTTCTCCGCTTCCTGCTGGAGACGCTTCTTTTCATCCAGAAGCAGGGCGAGCCGTTTCTTCTCCTCGGCCTGTTCGGTCACGGTTTTTTGAAGTTTGTCGCGCTCGCCCTCGATCGATGTGACGATGCGGGAAAGATCGCGCAGGTCGCCGATCAGGATTTCCGTTTCCGCGCGCAGTTCAGGCACGACTGCACCGAGAAGGATGGCGCTGCGCACCGATGCGAGGGCATCCTCCGGGCGCACGAGAATGGCCGGCGGCGGGTTCAGGCCCATGCGCTGCAGCGCGCCGAGCACCTCGGCCAGCACGCCGCGCCGGGACTGGAGCGATTCGCGCAGATAGCTCTCTTCATGCCGCAGCCTGGTCAGGCGCAGCGAAATCGTATCGATGTCCTCGCTGAGCTTGCGTTCCGTCTTCGCTGCCTGGATGAGGGCTGCCGTGATTGCGGCATTGTCGTTCTTGATCGTATCGATTTCGGCGGCGATCTCGGCCAGCCGCTTTTCGGTCAGGGCGATCTCTCGATTAACGTCCTGAAACTCAACCTGGCTCTTGTTGTGCTGGGTCTCCAGGACCTGAATTCCATCCTGTGCAAGGGCAGGGGCAGGGAGAACGCAGAAGACGGCCGCAGCAGTAGCGGCCGTCCTGAGACGGGCGAGATATGGGCGCGGCGCGAGCGCTTTCTTCATCCCTGGTCTGCCGTTCTACGCGGGGTGGAGGTCATTCAGAGACAGCATAGTCCAAGTTTCCTTAAGGAAACATCAACCATGTGGCAGCCGTATGCAATTTTTGGTTGTATTTTGCCGGATGTCAATGCGCGGATGTGAAAACACCGTCAAAAACCGCTCAATCGCGATGATAGGGATGACCGGAAAGAATGGTCGACGTCCGGTAGAGCTGTTCGGCCAACATGAGACGCACGATCTGGTGCGGCCATGTCTGCGCGCCGAAGGCGATGGTGCGGTCCGCCGCCTGGCGCAATTCGGCGTCATGCCCGTCAGGTCCGCCGATGACAATGGTGAGGTTGCGCCGGCCCTGATCGCGCAAATCCGCGATTGCCTCGCTCAACTGTCGGGACGTCAGGTTCCTGCCGCGCTCGTCGAGCAGAAAAAGGGCTGCCCCGTCCGGGCGCATCTGCGCGATCCTGCGGCTTTCCTCGCGCCGCCGTTCGTCGGTGGATTTGGCGCGGCTTTCGGCGATCTCGCTGACGCCGGAAAACTCCAGGCCGACAGCCGGGCCGCTCCTTGCGAAACGCTCCAGATAACGGTCCGCCAAATCCCTCTCGGGGCCGGCCTTCATCCGGCCCACGGCACAAATCGCGATATGCATTCCAGCCTCTCTGCCCGGTGGGCGGAGGTGGCTCATGGGCGCCGTCGTTGCCGACGGCGGTCAGTGAACCGTTTCATCCTCCAGATCGGGGGCCTGCCACATCTTTTCGATGTTGTAAAACTCCCGAACTTCCGGACGGAAGACGTGAACGACAATGTCGCCCGTATCGATCAACACCCAGTCGGCGCCACTCAGACCTTCGACCTTGGCATTGCCAAGACCGGCCTCCTTGAGTGCACGGATAAGATGATCCGCCACCGCCGCGACATGGCGATGCGAGCGCCCCGACGCGATGATCATATGATCGGCGAGCGGGGATTTGCCCTGGATGTCGATGGAGATAATGTTTTCCGCCTTGGAGTCTTCCAGACTCGTGAGGGCTGTTTCAACGGCCTGAGAAACCAGATTCCGACTGGCCTCGGCCGGCGAAGGCACCACGTCAGCCTTCTTCGTCATTGCTGTTCTCAGTGTCTTTCCTTTCCAATAAGAACAAGCTCACCGTCGGCGCGCGCGCCAACGGTACCCAATAGATAGGCAGAGTCTCTTAACAGTTTCAAGACATCGCCGATCACATGTTTTCACGGAGCCTGGCGGTTACTGCGCCTCTTTCGCCGCATTTCTGATGGCCGTCGAGGACAGCGAGGAGCGGGGACCGTGGATGAATGTCCAGGCAGGCGGTCTGCTGCGAGCAAGAATTGGCGCGTCGTCCTCATCGATACGGGCATGGTCGAATGTCTTGGCCATGGTGGATGAGAGAAAGGCCAGTGTGGAGCCCGGGCGATCGATCACCGCGATGGGCATGGAGCGGGCAATGTGGCGCCAGCGCTCCCAGCGGTGGAAGTCGCGCAGGCTGTCGGCCCCCATGATCCAGACAAAATCGATGCCACGATTGCGCATCTGAACAAGGTCTATCGTGTCTGCGGTGTAGCGGATGCGATGGCCGGCCTCGAAGGCGGTCACCTTGACGCGCGGATCGCTGGTGCATTTTTCAGAAAGCGCGATGCGCTCGGAAAGGGGCGCGAGCTCGCGGTGGCTTTTCAGCGGATTGCCGGGCGTGACAATCCACCAGAGCTGATCGAGCCTGAGCCTCCGCATGGCGATTTCGGCGACCAGCGCGTGGCCGGCATGGGGCGGGTTGAACGACCCGCCGAAGAGCCCGACAGCCATGCCAGGCTCCACATGGGGCATGCGCAGATAGCGCGCCGGGACAGAGGGAGGCGAAGCAGGCACCGGCATCAAATCATCCGGGCTCACGGCCGGGTCTGGCCGGAGCCGCGAACCCGGTATTTGAACGAGGTGAGCTGTTCGACGCCGACCGGCCCGCGCGCATGCATCTTGCCGGTGGCGATGCCGATCTCGGCACCCATGCCGAATTCCCCGCCATCGGCGAACTGGGTAGAGGCATTGTGCAGCAGAATTGCCGAATCGATCTCGTTGAAGAAGCGCTCGACGGCTTGTGCATCCTCCGCGACGATCGCCTCGGTGTGGTGCGAGGACCAGGTGGCGATATGGCGGATCGCTTCATCGACGCCGTCCACCAGCCTTACCGAGATGATGGCATCTAAATACTCCGTGCCCCAGTCCTCGTCTGTGGCAGGCGTGGCCGAGGCGAAGCGGGCGCAGACCTCTTCATCGCCGCGAATGGCGCAGCCGGCCTCTTCCAGGGCGGAGAGAACCGGAACCAGAAGCCGGTCGGCAGCGGCGCGATCCACGAGCAGGGTTTCGGCAGCGCCACAGATGCCGGTGCGCCGCATCTTGGCATTGACGGCAATGGAAATCGCCATGTCGGTCTCGGCCGAGCGGTCGAGATAAAGGTGGCAGATGCCTTCCAGATGCGAAAAGACCGGGACGCGTGCATCGCTCTGAACGCGCTCGACGAGGCTGCGTCCACCGCGTGGGACGATCACGTCGACATTGCCGCCAAGGCCTTTCAGCATTTCGCCAACGGCGGCGCGGTCGGTGACCGGCACACGCTGGATTGCGTCGGCCGGCAGACCCGCCTTTTCCAGCCCCTCCACGAGGCAGGCATGGATGGCGGCGGACGAACGGGCGGAATCGGACCCGCCGCGCAGGATCACCGCATTGCCGGCCTTGAGGCAGAGCGCGCCTGCATCGGCGGTCACGTTGGGGCGGCTTTCATAAATGACGCCGATGACGCCGAGCGGCGTGCGCACGCGCTCGATCTGAAGACCGTTCGGACGCTCCCACGCGGCGATCACGTCGCCGATGGGGTCTTTCAGCGCGGCTATGGCGCGGATGCCTTCGGCCATGCCGGCGATGCGCGCGGGATCGAGCTTAAGCCGGTCGAGAAGGGCGGGCGACAGGCCGGCCTCTTCGCCGCGCGTCATGTCTTCGCGGTTGGCCTCGAGGATCGCCGCCTCATTGCGCGTCAGCGCTTCGGCCATGGCTTCCAGCGCGGCGTTCTTCTCATCCGGGGTGGCGATGGACAACGGGCCGGCGGCGGCGCGGGCGCGCGCACCGAGATCGTTCATCAACGCGGCAATGTCCGCGCTGCCCTGCCTGTTTTCCATCAGCATTCAACCCTCCGCCTTTTCCTTCAGGTGATTCCGCGCATGCGTCGTTGTCACCAGATCGTCGCGGTGCACCATGGCAGCGCGCGCTTCATATCCGAGCACTTCGGCAATGTCGCCGCTTTTCAGTCCGGCGATTCTTACGGCATCAGTCGCGTCATAGGCAACCAGCCCGCGCGCCACTTCGCGCCCGTCGGGGCCGTGGATGGCCACGGTGTCGCCGCGGGCGAAACTGCCGGAAACATGGGTAACGCCGATGGGCAGGAGCGAGTTTCCTGCGGCAAGCGCCAGAACCGCGCCGGCATCGACCGTGATCGAGCCCGCCGGCTCCAGCTGACCGGCGATCCATGTCTTGTAGGCGCGAACGGGGGTGTCGCTTGCCTTGAAGAGGGTGGAGCGCGCGCCGTTGTCTATAGCCGCAAGCGGGTTGAGCCGCGTGCCCGAAGCGATCACCATCGCTGTGCCTGCCGCTGTCGCGATGCGACCTGCATCAAGCTTTGTGCGCATGCCGCCGCGCGATAGCTCGGAAGCGGCAGCTCCGGCCATGGCCTCGATGTCTGGCGTGATGGCATCCACCACCGGGATAAAGCGGGCATCGGGGTCGCTCGCCGGCGGGGCCGTGTAGAGCCCGTCCACATCGGACAGGAGAACCAGAAGGTCTGCGCCGAGCATGGTGGCGATGCGGGCGGCGAGGCGATCATTGTCGCCATAGCGGATTTCGCTTGTGGCGACCGTGTCATTCTCGTTGATGACGGGAACGACGCCCATCTTGAGAAGGGTGGAGACGGTGGCGCGCACATTGAGATAGCGGCGGCGCTCTTCCGTATCACCGAGCGTCACCAAAATCTGTCCGGATTTTAGCCCGCGCTTGCGCAGCTCCTCGTCCCATGCGCCGGCGAGCGCGATCTGGCCGACGGAGGCGGCAGCCTGGCTTTCCTCAAGTTTGAGCGTGCGCCGTTCAATTCCGAGGATCGTGCGGCCAAGCGCGATGGCCCCGGACGACACCACCAGCACGTCCACGCCATCGGCATTGAGTGCCGCAATGTCATCGACCAGCGCGGAAAGCCATTCGCGCTTCAGGCCCTTCTTGCGGTCCACCAGAAGGGCAGACCCGATCTTGACCGTGATGCGGCGGTGGCTGCTGAGCGCGGGGCGGGTCATGTTTGGCCTATCTCTGCCAGCGGTCGTCAGCCGCTTCTGCATCTTCTTCTTCGGCGCGCGCGTCCTGGATGATCTTCATCAGGGCGCGCAGCACGTCCTGTACGCCTTCGCCGGTGGCCGAGGAGAGGAGGAGGGGCTTCCTTCCGCAGGCTTCTGCAAGGGCTGCCTGCTTTTCGGCCCGCGCTTCCTCATCCAGAAGGTCCACCTGGCTGAGTGCAACAATCTCTGCCTTGTCGGTGAGGCCGTGGCCATAGGCGGCAAGCTCGCCGCGAATGGTGTTGTAGACGGCAGCGGGGTCTTCTTCGCGCGCGGAGACGAGATGGAGCAGAACGCGCGTGCGCTCCACATGGCCGAGAAAGCGATCGCCGATGCCAACGCCCGCGTGGGCGCCCTCGATGAGGCCGGGGATATCGGCCATCACGAATTCGCGCGCGTCGATGCGCACCACGCCCAGATTGGGATGCAGCGTGGTGAACGGATAATCGGCAATCTTGGGTTTGGCCGCCGTGACCGTGGCGAGAAATGTGGACTTGCCGGCATTGGGCAGGCCGACCAGACCGGCATCGGCGATGAGCTTCAGGCGCAGCCAGATCCATGCCTCTTCTCCCGGCAGGCCGGGATTGGCGCGGCGCGGCGCCTGGTTGGTGGAGGATTTGAAATGCTGGTTGCCGAAACCGCCATTGCCGCCGCTGGCCAGCTTGAAGCGCTGGCCAATTTCGGTCAGGTCGCAGATGAGCGTCTCGTTGTCTTCCTCGTATATCTGCGTGCCGACGGGTACTTTGAGAATCGCGTCCTCGCCCTTGGCGCCGGTGCGGTTTCGGCCCATGCCGTGCACGCCGGTCTTGGCCTTGAAATGCTGCTGATAGCGATAGTCGATGAGCGTGTTCAGGCCCTGAACGGCCTCGACCCACACATCGCCGCCGCGGCCGCCATCGCCGCCGTCAGGACCACCGAACTCGATGTATTTCTCGCGCCGGAACGAAACGGAGCCCGCGCCGCCATCGCCGGAGCGGATATAGACCTTGGCCTGATCGAGGAATTTCATGGGTTTGACCGTCTTTCCGTATCGTTGCGCAGAACCGTCTACAGCATCACGCGCAGAAGTGCGAGAGCAGACAGGTCCCGACCGCGGACTTGCCTGCTCTCAGCTTCCGTTCAGGCGCCCCAGCTTCTGAGGCTGACCCAGGTGCTGCGGTCGAGCTGATAGCGCTCAACCGGAACCTTGCCGGCCACAACCGAATCCATCATGCCCTGACCGGCATACTGGAAACCGCATTTGTGGATGACGCGCCGCGAGGCGGTGTTGGTGACGCGGCAGGACACATTCAGCCGGTCGATATCAGTGGCGCGGAAGGCCAGATCGACGAGCGCATGCGCAGCCTCTGTCGCGTAGCCGCGCCCCCAGTAGGGCTCACCGATCCAGTAGCCCATTTCCAGGCCATTCGCACGGTTTTCAACACCGGCACAGCCGATGAAGGCGCCGGTCTCCGAAAGCGTGATGGCGTAGGTGCAGCCACTGATCTCGCCGGCGCGAACGCGGCTCAGGAAGCTTTGCGCATCGGTCACGCGATAGGGGTTGGGCAGGCGGCCGAGCATTTCGGCCAGACGCCGGTTGTTGGCGAGTTCCACCAGTTCGGTCACGTCGTCGTCGCGCGGGATGCGCAGAACGAGGCGCTCGGTGACGAGGACCGGGCAATCTATCTCGACTCTGGGACTTTCACTCTCGATGTCTTCACTTTCGGCAACCATCGTTTTTTCCTCCGGACAAAAAGAAAGGGGAGATGGCGACCCATCTCCCCTTTCGAACCTATTTCCGGAATGTCCAGACACCGGTCCCCGAGATGGGT
Organism: Nitratireductor lacus; assembly: GCF_056431025.1. Taxonomy (NCBI): domain Bacteria; kingdom Pseudomonadati; phylum Pseudomonadota; class Alphaproteobacteria; order Hyphomicrobiales; family Phyllobacteriaceae; genus Nitratireductor; species Nitratireductor lacus. The sequence continues at coordinate 118,138 of NZ_JBWKMB010000003.1, forward strand.
CGCCGGTGTTGGTGAAGCGGACCGGCTACTCCGCTGCCTCCGTAATCGGGTTTACGGACACGTAGGTTCGACCATTGGCTTTTTTCGCGAAGGAGACAGCACCTGCCTCTTTCGCAAAAATCGTATGATCCTTGCCCATGCCGACATTGACGCCGGGATGCCATTTCGTGCCGCGCTGACGGATAATGATGTTGCCAGCGAGAACCTTCTCGCCGCCGAACTTCTTCACACCAAGGCGTTTGGACTCGGAATCGCGACCGTTGCGCGACGAACCACCAGCTTTTTTGTGTGCCATTCTTCTGCTCCTTTGCGCCCGTCGAGAGCGCTTGCATTCCTAATGCGCTGTCAGGCGCTGAATTTCAACCCTTTGGCGAAGGATTATTTCGCCAGTTCCTTGGCCTGCTCGCGCCAGTCCTTGATCTGGTCGGCGCTGAACGGCATGGCCTCGTCGATGCGCACCACGTCCTCGTCGGTGAGAGCGGCCACCTGTGCGTAGGTGGTGATGCCCTGCTCGGCGAGCTGGCCGGCGGCAACCGGGCCGATGCCCTTGATCTTGGTCAGATCGTCGGGCTCGCCGGCCGGAGCGGTAAAGAGCGGAGCAGCCGCTGCCGGCGCTTCCGTCTTTGCTTCGGCCTTTTTCGGCGCGGCTTCCTTCTTCGCCGGCTTTTCCTCGGCCTTGGCAGCCGGCTTCGCAGCGGCCTTCTTCGAGGGCTTCGCACCGCCGGTCAGGATCTCGGAGATCCGCACGGTGGTGAGAAGCTGGCGATGGCCGCGCTTGCGGCGCGAATTCTGGCGGCGACGCTTCTTGAACGCGATGACCTTCTTGCCGCGGCCCTGCTCGACCACTTCGGCGGCCACGCTGGCGCCATCGACGAGCGGCGCGCCAATGGTCACGTCCTCGCCTTCGCCAACGGCCAGAACGTCTGCAAACTGAATGATCTCACCGGGCTCGCCGGTGACGCGCTCGACCTGAAGCAGGTCGTTTGCGGAAACGCGGTACTGCTTACCGCCGGTCTTGATGACTGCGAACATCTTTTTGCCTTTCAGTGTCCGGTCCGGCTTGGGTCCGCAAGGCGCGGCCTGCCGTCTTTTTGCCAGTCTGGATGGTTAAACAACAAACGGCGCCGGGGTTTTCCCGCGCCGCAGGTCGCGTGTCCATAACGGAAGAGGGGTGGCAGGTCAAGCAGAGGCGGCAAAAATGCCGCAGATTGACGGCGATTGGCCCTTGTATCGAATCCGATCACCGGTTATCTAGTGCGCCGCGCTGGCAACAGCAGACCAGCATCTCGCGGAGAGGTGGCTGAGTGGTTGAAAGCACCGCACTCGAAATGCGGCATACTCGCAAGGGTATCGGGGGTTCGAATCCCTCCCTCTCCGCCATTTTCTCGATCTCACGCCAGTTCGCTTCGCTCACGGCTCCGATAGGGCGGGCGAAAGCCCGGGCCGCGGTCGCGGTCTGCGGCGTCAGGTTCGAAATCTCTCCCATCCCCTCCGCCATAATTTCACTCACGGCTGCACAGACGTTGAGCTTTGCTGCGGGTCGGCGCTCAGCGTCTGCGCAAACTCGACGAGTTTTTCACCGATCATCACCGTGCGCAGAAAGATGCCGGCATTGCTGAGGACGACGAGGGTCGTGTCGTTCTCCAGATCGCGCCAGTAGAAATTCGAAAACCCCTGCCATAGACCGTAGGACGTGACGATGGGGAAATCCTGTACATTCCAGCCCAGGCCGGGCTGGAGGGTTTTGCCCAATACGGTTTCCTGAATGATCTCACCATTCGCCAGGCGCCCGGGCGCATAGGCGGGCTCGTAGGCTTCTGCGGGCATCAGTGTGCCCTGGCGCAGGGCCTGATCCCAGATGATGAGGTCGCGGGCGCTCGCATATATGTTTCCGTCCCCGGCCACACCGTCAAAACGGTTGAGATCGTCGGGGACGTCAGAACCGAAATAGAGGAAGCGCCTGCGAAAACCGAGAGCCCTGTCTTCCAGAAGGCTGGTGTTTTCGATGCCGTTGACGACTGCCGTGCGGTGCATTCCCAGAGGAGTGAACAGGCGTGATTGCAGGAAGTCGGCGAATGACTGTCTCGAGACGCGTGCAACGATTTCGGCCAGAAGCGCATAGTTGCTGTTCGAGTAGTTTTCCTTTTCGCCCGGGGTAAACATCGGACCGTCATCCGTCGTGGCAAGCCAGGCGATCAGCTTTGCGGGCGTCAGGATATCCCCGTCCCGCTCCAGTCTCTTCGCCAGTTTCCGGCTTCGCGCATAGTCAGGAATGCCGGACGTATGAGAAAGTAGATGATCGAGTGTCACGCCGTCATGGCGGCCCAGTTCGGGAATGTGCCGTACAAGAGGGTCGTGCAGCGAGAGTTTGCCCTCATGCGCAAGCAACAGGACCGCGAAAGCGGTGACATGCTTTGAGACCGAGGCCAGGTTGAAGGATGTGTTGCTGGTGATGGCGCGCCCTGTCGCGGCGTCGGCGAAGCCGACATGGCGCTCGAAAACCGTGCTGCCTCCCTGGACGATCAGGACCGTGCCGTTGAATTTTCTGGCGTGCTCGAGTGCGTCGAACCAGTCTTCCAGGGCACGCGTCCTTTCCGCGAGCGGCGCGTTTGGCGATATGACAAGCTTGGGCAGCTTCAGGGTCACATATTCCAACGCGACGAAGGCGCAGACGGCAATGAGAACCGATATTGCGCCACATATCAGGGCAAGCTTCACGGCTTCACCTGTGTCGCTGCATCGATGAAGCGCCACAGCGTGGTCTTTGCAGAGCCTTTCGCGTCCTTCAGCAATACCCTCAGCGCGCGCCCCTCGATGGCGTCGAGTATGAGGCCTGCCGTTTCCCGCGGGTCTTCGAACGCGCGGAAATGGCCAGTGCGCGTACCCTTTTCAAGCAGCTCTTCCAGACCGCTCACAAGCCCGGCGCGGTTGCCGGAAAACAATGTGGCGATCTGCGGCGCGCGGATGGCTTCGGACAGGATTTCGAGCCCCAGAACCGCATTCTCCGGGCGGGCTGCGTATTCCGCAAAGTCTTCAACAAAGCGCTTCAGCGTCGCCTTCGGGTCCGGGCCTGCGGCGAGCAGTGTGTGGAACGCTTCCAGTTCCTGTGCCTCGATCCGTGCGATCTCGGCCAGGACGGCCTCCTTGCCGGAGAAGTGATTGTAGAGATTGCCGAGGCTGATACCCGCCCGGTGGGCGATGTCGCGCACGCCCGTCTGATGATAGCCGGCTTCCAGAAAGCAGGTGACCGCAGCCTCGATGATGCGCTGCTTGCGCGGGTGGGGAGGCGAAGGCGCCGTTTTCTTTCCAATCATCTTGCAGGTTTCACAATTGGCAGATATATGAACGAACGATCGTTCATAATATGGCTGATATATCGAGATGGAGCAAGGGATGCGGCGCGATAAACACAGAAAATCAGGAGACCGGCACTCGCAGAGAGGAGCCCGGTCCATGGTCGACGCAGGCAGATGCGTGGCCGGTGGGGAACCCTGCCGCGCGGCACCGCGGTATGCGACGGCGGAGGCGCGGCATGACCGTTTCTGATCAGGTCGAACGACTGGCGCGAACCGGGAGGCTGGAAGGCCTGGACCTCGCACGCTTCTTCGCTTTCGTCGGCATGGTGATCGTCAACTTTACGATCGTCATGGGGGCGGAAGGGATGGGGGCGGAAGGGGGCGAGGGACCCCTTGCCTGGTTCACGCTGGCGCTTGAGGGGCGGGCTGCGGCCACATTCGTGGTGCTCGCCGGCCTTGGCCTTGGCCTTGCGGCCGGGCGCGGGGTGGAAAGCACCGTGCCGGTCACGATCAGGCGCGCGGTGTTCCTTCTCGTGCTGGGCCTCGCCAACACGCTGGTTTTCGATGCCGACATCCTGCACTACTACGCGTTCTATTTCCTGTTTGGCGCGCTTCTTCTCTCCGTGCCGACGCCAACGCTGATCGCCGTGATCGTGGCGCTCAACATTGCCTTTGTCGGCATGAACTTCATTTTCGACTACGACACGGGCCGCAACTGGGTGGACTACAGCTATGCCGATTTCTGGACACCGGCGGGCTTTGTGCGGAACCTTTTTTTCAATGGGTGGCACCCGGTCATTCCGTGGCTGGGCTTTCTGCTCTTCGGTGTCATCCTCAGCCGGCTGAGGCTCGGCGAAAGGCGTGTTCGCAACGCCCTGATGCTTGGCGGCGTGGCGGCGTATCTGCTGGCCGAGCTGCTCGGTGTGCAACTGCGCCCGCTTCTGGCGGCGCTCGATCCCGAGCTTGCCTATCTGGCGACAACGGGGCCGGTGCCGCCCATGCCGCTCTATATGCTGGCCGGCATGGGAATGGCGTCGTTCGTGGTCGGTCTCTGCCTGTGGCTTGCGGAGCTGGCTGCCATGGCGCCGTTCATGCGGGTGGTTGTGCCCGCCGGACGGCAGACGCTCACGCTCTACATTGCCCACATCATGGTTGGCATGGGGGTGATCGAAGCGCTCGGCATGCTGGGCGGGCAGACACTCGGAGTGTCGGTCATGGCGTCGCTGATCTTCTGTCTCGCCGCGGTGCTGTTTGCCTGGCTGTGGTCGCGCGCCTTCAGGCGTGGGCCTGTCGAGATGCTGATGCGGGAGCTCGCCGGATAGGGCAGGCGCTGCCCTCGGTTTTCCTGAGGGCAGGCTTTTCAACAAACGATTGGATCGGAGAAGGGTGAAAAGAGCAATGTCGCCGGCATGACACTGCTTCCTGGAGGCCTTCTCTTTCCATGTCCAACCAAACGCTTTCGCCTGCTGCCGCGCAGGCCCCCAAAGATGCGCGAACAAGCGGCGCGTCCATGGGGCCCCCGACGGGGAACACTATAAAATCATTAGCCATCGTGGTTGCCGCCTGTGCCGTCGGGTTTGTCACCGGGCTCTCGCTGCCGGTTCCGATGGCGCTTGCGGCGGCGCTTGCCGTGTTCTGCATCGGCATGTGGGCGACAGCCGCGGTCCCCGAATACTGGACGGCGCTGATGTTCTTTCTCATCGCCATGCTTTCCGGTATCGCCCCGGCGCAGGCGGTGTTTTCCGGCTTCTATTCATCGACCTTCTGGCTGCTCTTCGGGGGCATCATTCTGGGGGTATCGATCCGGTACACCGGCCTTGGCAAACGCATGGCGGCAATGCTCGCCGGGATGCTCGGCACGCGCTATGTCACGGTCATTGCGGGTGTGACCGGTTTCAGTCTGGCGCTGGCCTTCGTCATGCCGTCTTCCATCGGGCGCATCGTGCTGCTTCTGCCGATCGTCATCGCGCTCGCCGATCACATGGGATATGGCAAGGGCTCCAGCGGGCGGACCGGCATGATCCTGGCCGCGGCTTTCGGGACCTGCCTGCCGGCCTTCACCATCCTGCCGGCGAACGCGCCCAACATGATTTTGGCCGGTATGGCCGAGACGCTCTATGGCGCGCGCATTTCCTACTGGTCTTATCTCACCATTCATTTCCCGGTGCTGGGGCTTTTGAAGGCGGGCGTGCTCGTTGTGCTCATCCTGAAGATGTTCCCCGATGGTGATCCGCAGCGCCAGCCGGAGGTGCCGGCGGACCTGCCGGGGATGTCCCCGGCGGAAAGGCGGCTGACAATGGTGCTGGGGCTGTGCCTTGCCCTGTGGCTGACCGATACGCTCCACCATATCTCGCCGGGCTGGATCGCGCTGGCCGCCGGCCTCTATTGCCTGTGGCCCGGGTCCGGGCTCACCTCGAAGAAGTGCATCAATGAGGACGTGAACTACGCCTCGCTCTTTTTCGTCGCCGGCATTCTCGGTCTTGGCACGGTGCTTTCGTCAACCGGGCTGGGCGAAGTGGTGGTGGACAATCTGAGCGGCCTTGCCGGATTTCAGGCAGATCGGCCTTTCTGGAACGTCGCCATGCTGACGGGCATTTCGACGTTGGTGGCGATGATCACGAACCTGCCCGGCGTGCCCGCGATCATGACGCCGGTGGCGGAGAACCTTGCGGCGCTGACGGGGCTGCCGCTCACCACGGTGCTGATGACGCAGGTGCTGGCCTTCTCTAACGTGTTTCTGCCCTACCAGGCACCGCCGCTGATAACGGCAATGCAACTGGGTGACCTGCCGACGGGTGCGGTGGTCCGGCTCTGCCTGGTGATGTTCGCTATCGGCGCGCTCGTACTCATGCCGCTCGATCTCCTGTGGTGGTATGCTCTTGGCATGGTGTAGACATGCGTCTGGCTACCGAGCGATGAGGCGGGAATGGACATTCAGCAGCTAAGGACATTTGTCGCCGTTGCCCGTGAGGGAAGCATCACGCGGGCCTCGGAGCGCATCCATCTCAGCCAGCCAGCCGTCAGCGCGCATATCAAGGCGATGGAGGAGACGCTCGGGCTTTCGCTGTTCGAGCGCACCCCGCGCGGCATGATCCTGACGGGGGATGGCGAACGCCTGCTTGCGAGGGCCGAGCAGACGCTGGGTGCCCACCGTGAACTGCTAGAGGAGGCATCCCGTCTCAAGGGCAGCCTCACCGGGCGCCTGCGGCTTGGCATGGGTTGCAACTCCGGGCCTGAGGCGCTCGGGCGGCTGATGACGGGTTTTGCCGAACGCTATCCGCAGGTGGATGTCGTGCTGCGGCATGGAACCTCGCGCTCCATTGCCGAAGGCATTCGCAGCGGCGGTCTGGATGCCGGCTTTTACAACGAGACAGGCGAGCCCGGCGACGATCTGAATGTGGTCGATGTCCTGCGCTTTGCCATCTATCTCGCCGTTCCGCCTGGGACCGTGGCCGCGAAAGACAAGCCCGACTGGCAGGAACTGGCGGAGATGCCGTGGATTTGCCCGGCCCCTGACACGTGCTGTGGGGAGGCGGCCGAGGCGCTCTTTCGCAGGCATAATTTTCGGCCCACCCGCATCATCAGTGTGGACCGGGAGCAGGTTACGCGCACATTGATTGCAGGGGGTGTCGGCGTCGGTCTGCTGCATGCGGATGCTGCGCGCTCGGCGGAGGCAGACGGCGAGGTGGACCTCATCTGCAAGGCGCATGCTGCCGCACGGCTCGTTTTTGCCAGCCTCAGGGAGAGGGACGACGACCCGCTGCTTCAGGCGGCGCGCTCCATCGTTACCGCCGCCGACTAAAGCATTTTGCAGTCAGGTGGGATCACCTGACGCCCGCACAAATGCGGAGAAACAGACAGATAGAGCGGAGCGGCGTTTTCCTGAAACGGTGAGCCGCTCTAACGTGGGCCGCTGTCAAAGCTGCATGCTGCCCACGCTTGCGCCACCGCAGACATAGAGCGTCTGCCCGGTGACGAAGCTCGCCTTCGGATCGGCGAAGAACATGAAGGCGTTGGTGACGTCTTCCACCGCGCCGAGCCGGCCAACGGGAATGCGTTTGGCAAGCTCTGCTTCCCGCTCGCTGCCCTTCGGGATGATGCCCCAGAAATTGTCGGTCTGGATCGGCCCGGGCGCCACCACATTCACGGTGATGCCATGGGGGGCGAGTTCCAGCGCCCAGGTGCGTGCCATGCCCACCATGCCGGCCTTGGATGCGCCATAGGCGGTGCGGGTCTGTGCGCCCAGTGCTGCGCGCGAGCCATTGAAGAGAACGCGGCCGAAGCGGCGTTGCTTCATGGAAGGCAGGAAGGCTTTCAGGAGCGTGAGGGCGGAACCCAGGTGAAGCTGGGCGAGGCCGGTGATGTCTTCGGCGCTGGCGTCTTCGATGAGGTTCGGCCAGATGAGGCCCGCATTCTGCACGAAATGGGTGACGTCGTGCCTGCCGGCGATCTCGGCTGCGGCTTCACGCACGGCTGCGTCGTCCAGCAGGTCGGCTTCGACCGAGCTCAGCCGCTCATGCGAGAACTCCGGCGCACGGCGCGCGACCGAGATGACGCGGTAGCCGGCATCCAGCATGGTGCGGGCGAGATCTGCGCCGATGCCCTTGTTGCCGCCGGTGATGACGGCTGTAAGCTCTTTGTCCATCGTGTCAGGTCCTGCCGGGCACAAGCGCCACCACGCGCAGCGGGCTTCCGGTGCCGTTCTTGATCTTGAGCGGGGTTGCGATCAGCATCGCGCCGGTGGGCGGCAGCCGGTCGAGATTGTTGAGGCATTGAAGGCCGTAGCGCCCCGCGCCGTGAAGATAGAAATGGGCCGGGTAGGGCGGCGTGTAGTGCGATCCCTGACCGGCGTCGGTGCCGACGGTCTCGGTGCCGAAACCGCGAATGCCGCGTTCGTCCACCAGAAGTCTTATCGCCGCCGGTGAGGGGCCGGGCGAATGCGCGCCATCCTCGCGCATGTTGAGATAGGCCGCGCCCCGGCGCTTCGACCAGTCGGTGCGCATCAGAACCCAGCTCTCGGCGGGAATGCGGCCATGCTCGGCCTCCCACGCCTCGATGATCTCCGGCGTCAGCTCGAAATCCTCGTCGGCGGCAGCGCCGTCCGAACAGTCGATCACGCAGACCGGACCGATAAAGCGCTCGGCGGGAATCTCGTCGACGCTGCCATTGGGCACGTCGCGGCCGGAGATCCAGTGCGAGGGCGCATCGAAATGGGTGCCGGTGTGCTCGCTGCAGGTGAAGTTGTGCCATTTCCACGCCGGGCCGCGATGGTCATAGGCGGACACTTCTTCCATGCGGAAGCGGGCGCACTGGCCGAATTCGGGCGGCAGCACGATGACCGGAAAATCCTGATCGAGCGTGTGGGTGAGGTCCACCACCTCTATGGCGCCGGTGGCGAGCGCCTCCGCCAGATTGCCCAGAAGGGCGGATGGGTCAGTTGCGTGGACGTTCATGCGCCGCCTCCGTCGGTTTCGCTCATCTCGCGCTCCAGCACTTTTGCGCCGGCGCGCCAGCGCTCGATCAGGTCTTTCGCCACATCGCCGACGAACACGTCTTCCAGCCCGTCTTTGAGGCCGGAGACGATGGCCCGGGCAAGTGCTGCGGGCGCGACCTTGGGCGGCGGCAGGGGCTGGTGCCAGGCGTCGTCCGTCGGGCCGGTATAGACGTTCATCACGCGCACGCCGCCGGGCCGCATCTCCGCGCGCAGGCACTGTGACAGCGAGTAGGCGGCGGCATTGGACGCGGAGAACGCGCCAAAGGCCGGCATGTTGGAATAAGCGTAGACCGACAGGATGTTGACCCAGGCGGCGGCACTGTTGTCGCCATCCGCGCCGCGCCCGCGCATGGCCGGGCCGAAGGACTGGGCAAGCCGCATCAGGCCGAGATAGTTCACTTCCATCTCGTCGCGGGCGAACACGGTGTCTCCACGGTCCATGATGCCGCCGGGGCGCACGAAGCGGGCATTGTTGACGAGAATGTCCGTCTTGCCGCCGATCTCGCCGGCAAGCTCGGCGACCGACGCGGTGTCGGTGACGTCGAGCGGCACGATCTGGACATTGGGGATCGCTTCGAGCGCGGCGCGGTGCGGATAGGGCCGCCAGCCTTCGGGCTCGCCGATGAAGATGATCGACGCGCCGGCCTTCGCAAAGGCCTCGGCCAGCGCCGGCGCGTTTTCGCTGCGCGCATCGGTGATGAGCACACGGCGGTATTTCGGATCGGCGGTGATTTCGCGCAGTTGCGGATCGTCTTCCATGTTGGGCGTCCCTTCGGGAGGCAGGGCGTAGAGAACGCCCTGGCCCGACTTGTCGAGCCGGTTAATGATGCGCACCCGGCCGCCGCGCGGCGCGTCGCCATGGACGTGGCACATGACGGAGGGGCCGGCGTCGAGCCGGACGGTGCCGACACGCCAGGGGGTGCGTTCGCGGAAATAGGTGTTGGTGCTGGTGCGCACCGTGGTTTCGGCGATGAGCTCGCCCGCCGGGTCGATGTCGCGCCATGGGAGCTCGGTCGACAGGCAGGTGGAGCAGGCGTCGCGCGGCGGATATTGCAGCGCGCCGCATTCGCCGCAGACCTGCAGCATGAAGCGCCCTTCGGCGGCAGCCGCCGTGAGCCCCAGCGCCGCGCGGCTTCTGAGGCCCGAGGGCAGGGTCTGTGTGCGGGTGCGCTTTTGCGGGTCTTTCTTCGGCGGCGGCAGGATGGCGTCGGTCATGTGCCTGCTCCCGAAATGATGGCGGCGCTGGAGCAGACGCCACGGTCGTAATTGATCATGCCGAAGCCCGAGACCATGGCGGTCGTGGCACCTTCCACCTGGGTGGGACCGGCTGTGCCGGTGACCTGGCGGATGGCCTCGACCAGCCCGATAAAGCCGCCGGCGGCTCCTGCCTGTCCGGCTGAAAGCTGACCGCCCGACGTGTTGTGCGGAAAATCGCCGGCAATGGTGAGATCGCGCTCGCGCACGAAGGCCGGGCCCTCACCTTTCCCGCAGAACCCCAGATCCTCGAACTGCATCATGGAGATGACCGGGTAGTCGTCATAGGTCTGCAACAGGTCCATGTCGTCGGGCCTGGCGTCGGCCATGGCGTAAAGCTCATCGATATCCATGGCCCAGCCACCGCGCATCTGGATCGGGTCTTCGGGGAAGGCGTTGTGACGTTCGATGCTGCCGCGAATATGCGCGTGAGGAAGGCCGGCGGCGCGGGCGTCCTCCTCACGCATCACGAGAAACGCTTCTGCGCCGCTGACGGGCATGACGCAATCGAACAGCGCGATGGGATCGGAGATCATGCGCGCGCCGAGATACTGATCCATGGTGAGCGGCTTTTTCATCACCGCGTGCGGGTTCTGGAGCGCATTGTCGCGCTGGGCGACGCAGATGCGACCGAAATCCTCGCGGGTCGCGCCATAGGCGCTCATATAATGGTCGGTCAGGAGCGCGAAACAGGCATTCGGTCCGCCTGCTCCGTAAGGGTATGATGCATCCTGCGCGAAGCGGCTGAAGCTTGAGAGCATGCGCCGGAAACTGTCGACATGATTGGTGTCGCCGGCAACGCAGGCAACGATGTCGGCGTCGCCGGCCTGCACCGCGCGGGCTGCGCGCCTGAGCGCCACGACGCCGCTTGCCCCGCCCATGGGGATGTGATCGAGCCAGCGCGGGGTGAGGCCGAGATGCTGGGTCAGCCCGACCGCCGTGTCGGGAAAGAGCGTGAAGCTTGCCACCGAGAAGCCGTCGACATCGCGGGGGCTGAGGCCGGCGCTTTGAAGCGACTGGCGCAGCGCGCGGGCGATCCACCAATGCGCTGTTTCCTTGGAGAAGCGCTGATAGGGCGTGGTGGCGGGCGCGGCGAGCACCACGCCCTCATAGCCCATCCGTCTTGAGATGCGACCCGCCATCAGGCCGCGCGCCTTTTCTTCATTGAGCGTGTGTCGACCGTTCCCGGATCGGTGAGAAGCCGGGCGACCAGTGTTTTCAGTTCGCCGCGCTGGATCTTTTGCGTCGAGGTCAGGGGCAGGGCGTCGACAAAGGCTATGTAGCCCGGAACCTTGTAATAGGCGACGCGGTCCAGACACCATTCGGCGATCTCGCGGGCGCGCGCCTCATCGCGTTCGCCGTTCTCGACCACGAGACAGGCGAAGACCTCGTCGCCGCGCAGCTCGTCGGGTGCTGCTGCGACTGCTGCGGCCTTGATGTCGGGATGCTGCATGAGGAAGGATTCCACCTCCACGGCGGCGATGTTCTCGCCGGAACGGCGGATCACGTTCTTCTTGCGGTCGACGAAGAAGAAGTCGCCATCGGCGTCGCGCATGACGATGTCGCCGGTGTGGAACCAGCCGCCGTCCCATGCCTCGGCGGTGGCTTCGGGGTTGGCGTAGTATTCGGAGAAGAAGCCGAAACGCGGATCCTCGCCGGCATGGCGCACCAGAAGCTCGCCGGGTTGGCCGGGGGCTGCCTCGCTGCCATCGTCCGCGACCACGCGGGCCTCGATGTCCGGGCCGGGCTGGCCAAGGCAGTTCGTGCCGCGCTTGCGGGGCTCGTGATTGGCGACGATGACCGCGCCGGCCCCCGTCTCCGTCATCGCCCAGCCCTCGATCAGCGGAATGCCGAAGCGCTCCTCGAAGGGGCCGTGCAGCTTGGGATCGATGCCCGCGCCGAAACCGAAGCGCACATTGTGCGCCCTGTCCTGTTCTGTGGGTTCGGCCTTCATGAGAATGGACGGCATGACGCCCAGATAATGCAGGCAGGTGGCCCGGCTGTCACGCACGCTCTGCCACCAGCTGCGCGGGTGGAAACGGTCGAGCGCGATGAGGCAGCCGCCGACCGTGACCATCGCCATCAGCGAATAGGCCATGGCGTTCATGTGAAAGATCGGCAGCGGCGTGATCATGCGCTCGCCGTCTTCGTTCATGGCGCACAGCCCGCCCGCCTTCGCGTACCAGCGGCCCGAATGCAGGAAATAGAGGTTGGAGAGAACGCAGCCCTTGGGCTTGCCCGTGGTGCCGGAGGTGTAAAGCATCGCCGCTTCGCGGGTGAGCGGCGCACCCTGCGGCGTCTCCATGTAGGCAAAGCGCGGATCGAGTGGCGGGGTGTCCGCCTCGGGCGTGACAACCGGAAAGCCGACGCCGGACGCGGCAGCCGCCTGTTCGAGATCTGTCACACGACTCGCGATGGCCACGGCCAGAACCGGGCGCGCGTGCCCGGCCATGTATTCCAGTTCAGCCGATTGCAGGTCAGGATTGACCGGCACGACCGAGAGCCCCAGCGCATTCAAGGCGAACCAGTGGAGGAAGAAGCCCGGCCGGTTTTCCATCAGGAGCATGACGCGCATGCCGGCGCGGTAGCCGCCGGCAGCATAGGCGTCCCTCAGGCGTTCAATCTCGGCAAGTGCGGCGCCATAGGAGAGTTCGCCGGCGGGAATGTCGTAGACCGTGGCCGTCTCCTTCAGCACGTGCAGGAAAGGGCGCTCGGGCCAGCGCCCGGCGGTGTCGGCAAAGGCCGCGAACACGGTGTCGAACGGCGGGATCTGCGATTTCATCTGCTGCGCCTTTAAAGGAACATCTGGATATTGCCGAAGGCGGCATCGGAATTGAGCAGATCGACGCGCTTGTGGGTGATCTTCAGCTTTCCCTCGATGAGTTTCAACTCGTGACGTGCCGTGGCGGCGAGCAGGATCTGGTCGTCGAGCCGCGTCTCCACATAGTGGAATGCCGTATGGGTGACATACTCACCCTTCTCATCGTCCATATGGTCGATGAAGGGGCGGTTCAGAACGTGGTGGCAGCGGGTCTTCGGCTTCTGGGAGAAGGTGCGCTCGCCCTTGAAACGCTCGACGCGCAATTTGCGCATGAAGGCATCTTCATGCAGCAGCGAGGTGACGTGCTTGGCGTCTTCCTGATTGTAGTCGAGCGGCATCCAGTAATAGCTGTCATGGGTCCACAGATCGAGCCATTCGTCGAACCGGCCATCGTCCAGCATGCGGGCTTCTTCATAGACGAAGTCGATCAGGTCTTCGCGGGTGGGAGCCTTCATCACGCGTCTCCTTCCATCGTCATCGTCATGTATTTTTCCCACGCGTGGAACTGGTTGCGCATCTGGCGCTCGGTGGTGCCGTTCTCGACGGCGATCTCGTCGAAATTCTCGCCTTCCTGGTAAAGGCGCTGGACATTGACCCATTCCAGACCGTCGGAGTGCAGGCCCTCCTGCGCGCGCTCATACATTTCCAGATCGTCATGGCCGACCATGGAGGTGGGCGCGTTGATCATGCGGTTGTACATGGCGGTGCGCTCCAGAAGCATGTCGGGCGCGCCCACCAGCCGGTAGATGTAGCTTTCGACCAGGGTTTTGTCGGCGGCGATGGGGGTGAACAGCCGCAATTGCTGGATCGGCCCCTTGATCATGATGTTGGGGAAATAGACCGTGTTGTGCCGGTTCTCGCCGAGGATCGCCTTTGCGCGCTCCTCGCCATAGGCCTCGACCATCTGCTCGTAATAGCCGGGAATGGCCGAATAGTCGGAGTGGATCGAGTGATGCACGCCGGTGTGGCCGTGGCCGTTTGGCCAGGTGCGGATGCCCATGTTCTCGAAGAATTCGTAAGGGCTCATGAAGGGGGCGATCACCTCCATGGCCATGGGCTTTTGCGTGCCCTCGGGTTTGTCCATCTTCTCCCACAGGTCGATGGCCGTGCCGGCGGAGCTTTCATGTGCGACCATGGGATGGCAGGTGTCGGTCTGGTTCTCGACCAGCATTTTCCAGTTGCAGCGATGCATGTAGCGTAGCGGCGGCCCGGCCACCTCCAGACGGCCCTCGGGCGAGCGGTCGACCATGTTGTCGAAGGAGCTCAGCGCCTCTCCGAAGAAGCTTTCGAAGTCCGGGCCTTCCCTGTTGAGGCGGGCGAAGATGAATCCGCGATAGTTCTTCACCGCACCGACCGGTGCCATGCCATTGACGGATTCGCTTTCTTCGAGCCCGGTGTCCTTGTAGCCCTTGCGCAACGGGATCGCGAGCAGGCAGCCATTCGTCTTGAACGACCATGCATGATAGGGGCAGCGGAAAAACTTGCCCGTGTTGCCCGTGCGGTCGATGGCGATCTTCGTGCCCTTGTGCGGGCAGCGATTGTGCAGGACGTAGATCTCGTTGTCGGAGTGGCGCACCATGATGACCGGCTTGGTGCCGATCTCGGTGGTGAAATAATCGCCCTTGTTGGGCGTCTGGCTCTCATGGCCGACGAAGACCCAGGTGTTAGCGAAGAGATGTTTCATCTCCAGCTCGAACACTTCCTGATCGATATAGACGTCGCGGTGGACTTCCGTGGGCCGGATCAGATTTCTGATCGCCTGCGGGTTGTTCGCGTAACGGCTCATGGCTTGCTGCTCCCTTGCTGGCCGCCGTCCAGTCGATCTCCTAGAGGTCGAGGACGAGCCGGTCGGATTTTGCGCGTGACACGCAGATCTGCATGACGTCGTTTGCCGCGCGTTCATCGTCGGTGAGGATGACATCGCGGTGGTCGGGAATGCCGGACAGGACCGTTGTCTGACAGATGCCGCAATCGCCGCGCTGGCAATCGTAGATCAGGTCGACGCCTTCTTCCTCGAGCACTTCGATGATGGACTTGCCCGGCGGAATGGTGAAGACCTGACCCGTGGAACTGATTTCGACCTCGAAGGGCTTGTCGCCCGCTTCGGCCTCATGCGCCTCGAAGAGTTCGAAATGCACATGGTCCTTCACGATGCCGCGGGCATGGGCGATCTCGCGCACCGCCTCGATCATGCCGCGCGGGCCGCACACATAGATGTGGCCTTCCGCCGGCGCCTTGCCGATCAGCGCCTTCAGGTCGATGCAGGTTTCGGGCTCGTCGTCGCAATGGATGGTGAGGGCATTGGTTTCGATGGCCTCAAGCGCATCGACAAAGGCCAGAAGCGTGCGCGAACGACCGGCATAGTGAAACGAGAAAGGGCGGTCCTTCGCCTTGAGTTCGGCAGCCATGGAGATAAGCGGCGTGACGCCGATGCCGCCGGCGATGAGAAGAACAGGCGCTTGCGCTTCGACCAGCGCGAAGTCGTTGCGCGGGGCCGATGTTTCGATGACGTCGCCTGCTTTCAACCCATGCATGAAGCGGGAGCCGCCCTTGCTGTCCTCTTCGAGGCGCACGCCGAGGCGATAGGTGGCGGGCGCGTCGGTGGCTCCGGGTTCCACGCTGGTATTGATTAGGGAATAGTGCCGGTCCGAGCCATCGGGCAGCGCAACGCGGATATGTGCGCCGGCAGAAAATCCGGGCAGCGTGCCGCCATCGGCTGCTTCCAGCTCGAGCGTTCGAATTTGTGGGGTCAGCGCTTCGCTCGCGCGCACCTTGAGCTTCAGTTCGCCCATTGCCGAAATCTCCTCCCTCTGCGGCTCCTCCATTTAATCCGCTCGGCGGGCGGATTGTCAGCCACAGTTTCCAATTAATATGAATTCGCATATTTATGCCTTGTCAAGCTTCAAGCCTAAAAAAGTGAAATTTCATCTTTTTAAGCTTGAAGCGCGCTGAAACTTGTGGAAGCCTCAGGGCTGGAGGAGGCCGTCATGGGAGGAACAACGATGACGCGCATGATCAAAACACTTGTATCTGCATCTATTCTATCGACAGCCATGAGTTTTGGTGCCATGGCGCAGGAGACGGTTCTGCGCATGTCGAACTGGCTGCCGCCGTCTCATCCGATTGTCAGGGACATGATGATCCCGTGGGCGGAGAAGCTGAAAGAGGCCAGCGACGGCCGCATCGAGGTGCAAATTCTGGATGCGCCGCTTGGGCCGCCGCCGGCGCATTTCGATCTTGCCGCCAATGGCGCCGTGGACCTGACATTCGGCGTTCATGGTTATACGCCGGGGCGCTTTACCCTGACGGAAATCGCAGAAATGCCGTTCCTCGCCGATACGTCCGAGAGCCTTTCGGTGGCCTTCTGGCGTGTGTTCGAGAGCGATCTGGCGCAGGCCGAGGAGCATCGCGGCACCAAGGTGCTGGGCGTTTTCGGGCATGGGCCGGGGCTCCTGTTCACCAAGGGCAAGCCGGTTTCGCCTCTTTCGGACCTGTCCGGTGCCAAGATCCGCGTTGCCGGCAACATCACCAACAAGCTCGCCGAAGCGATGGACATGGTGTCGATCCAGGCACCGTCTCCGCAGTCCTATGAAATCCTGTCGGGCGGCATCGCGGACGGTATTTTCTTCCCGGTCGAATCCGTGCCCTTCTTCAAGCTCGAAACACTGGTCGACAAGGCGCTGCGTGTGCCCGGCGGTCTCTACAATGTCTCGTTCTTCTTCGTAATGAACAAGGCGAAGTTCGACAGCCTGTCGGATGAGGACAAGGCGGCCATCGAAGAGGTTTCCGGCGAGGCGTTCTCGCGCATGGCCGGTCAGGCCTGGGATGCGGCGGATGCAGCCGGCATGGACGTGATCGGATCGACCGTCGATTTCCACGATGCGACCGAGGAAGAGCTTGCGACGCTGCGTGAGAAGACGCAGCCCATGTTCGACGATCTGGCCAAGGCCTATGAGGCCAAGGGACTCGATTTCGACGTCGTCATGGGCAAGCTCAAGGACGAAATCAAAGCGGTGGCGGCTGAATAATGGCCGCCTCCTCCGAGCGGATCGCAATGCGGGCTCGGCGGTGGCTAAGACTGGCGACCGCCGTGCTTTGCGGCGCGTTTCTGGTGGCGCTGACGCTGGTGACAGTGGTCGATGTGATCGGCCGCTATCTCCTGTCGTCGCCGCTACCGGGTGCCGCGGAATATACCGAAATCCTCCTGATGGCGATCGTGTTTGTGGGGCTGCCGGCGGTGTGTCTGGATGACGGGCATGTCAGCGTGGATCTACTGACGGCCGGGCTCAAGGGCGTGGCCGAAAGGATCCAGCTCAATCTTGCCCGGCTTGTGGTCGCCGTGGTGCTGGGGCTCGTTTCCTGGCAGCTCTGGAAACACGGAACCCAGCTCGACAGCTACAATGAGGTGACGGTGTATCTGCGTGCGCCGCTCGGGCCGTTCGCCAAGGCGACGGCAGTCATAACCGGTGTCTGTGCGGTGGTTACATTTGTCATGGCGGTGCTGCGCCTGCCCAAAAGCGATGGCGGGGGCGTTTGATGGCGTGGCCGGTCGGAATGGCGCTGCTTCTGGCGCTCATCTTCGCGGGCGTGCCCATCGCTTTTGCGATGACGGCGGTGGGGCTGATCGGCGTTGTCTCGATCGTTGGCTGGCACCCGGCGCTGGCCATGCTGGGGCAGGTCTTTTTCGACAGTGGCAGGAGCTATACGCTCTCCGTCGTGCCGCTGTTCCTTCTGATGGGCAATCTCGTGGTTCAGTCGGGCGTGGCGGGTGATCTCTATGCGGCGGCCAATGCCTGGCTGCGCCACCGCAAGGGCGGGCTTGCCATGGCGACCATCGTTGCCTGCGGCGGGTTCTCATCCGTGTGCGGTTCGTCGCTTGCCACCACGGCGACCATGGCCCGCATCTCGCTGCCGGCGATGCGCAAATATGGCTATTCCGACCGGCTGGCGGCCTCGTCCATCGCGGCGGGTGGCACGCTCGGCATTCTCATTCCGCCGTCGGTGATCCTCGTCATTTACGGCATCCTCACGCAGCAGAACATCGGCAAGCTGTTTCTGGCCGGCCTTTTGCCCGGTGTCGTCGGCGTGATTGGCTACATGATCGCCGTGCGTCTGTCGCTGGTGGTCTATTCTGAGCATCTGGAGACACAGCCGAAGCTCCCACTGATCGACCGCATTCGCGCCTTGCGTGGCGTCGTGTGGGCGCTGGCGCTTTTCGCTTTCGTTCTGGGCGGTATCTATCTTGGCGTTTTCACGGCGACGGAAGCGGCGGGCATGGGTGCGGGCGGGGCGTTTCTCCTCACCTTCATGCGCGGCCGGCTGACCCTGCGGGCCACGCTTTCCACGCTCTTTGACACGGCAAAGACCACGGCGGTGATGTTCTTCATCCTGTTCGGAGCGCTCTATTTCCTGAACTATGTGAACTTCTCCGGCCTGACCGGTGACCTGCGCAACTGGATCAACGCCTTCGGCGTCGGCCCGTACCCGGTCATCTTCATGATCGTGCTGATTTATCTGGTGCTGGGATGCCTGCTTGAAAGCATCTCGATGATCACGCTGACGGTGCCGATCCTGTTTCCGATTGTCACCGGGCTCGGCTTCGACCCGATCTGGTTCGGCATCTTCGTGGTGATCGCCACCGAACTGAGTTTCATCACGCCGCCCATCGGCATGAACGTTTTCGTCATGCGCACGGTGGCGCCCGACATTCCGCTGGAGCGCATTTTTGCCGGCATTCTGCCCTTTGTGGCGATGGATGTGGTGCGGCTGGCGCTTCTGATCGCGCTGCCGGCGATGGCGCTTCTGATACCCAATTCCATGTGACCGGAAAAGATGATGGCGAACGACGAAGACAGGATCGAGATCGACCGCAATGCCGGGTTTGTCGGCGACTACCTGCTCTATCTGCTCGCCGCCGCCAGCGATGCGGCCAGCACGGACTTTCATGCCCATGTGCGCGAGCAGGGGCTGCGCGTGCCGGAATGGCGCATCCTCGCCTGCCTCTGCGACGAGGATGGTCAGATGGTGACGCAGCTCGCCCAGCTTGCGCTGATGGAGCAGTCGCATCTGACCAAGATCATCGATCACATGGCATCGAAGGGACTGGTGAAACGCCGCAGCGACGAACGCGACCGGCGTCGCGTGCGCGTGTTCCTGACACCGGCCGGACGCGAGCTTGGCGGGCGTCTGGTAGATGAGGCGCAGGCCCATGAGCGGGCGATCATCGCCCGGCTTCGCCCCGGCGAGGCGGCGCTGCTGAAAGACGCCCTGAGGCACATTCACGCGCTGTACCGCGCCGGCAGCGGCGTTGCGCCCGCGCCGGTCGCCGGACCGGTGAAACTGGAGACGAGAGCGACATGAGCGAGACCGAGAACGCCCCGAACGCTGCCGAGCCGCGCCTGCTGCACGAAACGGTGAGCCCGGAAGGCTGGCCGCAGCCGAAGGGCTACGCCAATGCCGTGATGACCGATGGCGGCATCATCTATACGGGCGGGCTGGTCGGGTGGGACCGGGAGGGCCGTTTCCCGGAAGGGTTCGTCGCCCAGGCGCACCAGACGTTTCGCAACATCCGCGACGTGCTCGAAGCGGCTGGCGCTGGGCCGGAACATCTCACGCGCCTCACCTGGTATGTGACGAGCGTGGAAGACTATCTGGCCGACCCGAAAGGACTGGGAAGAGCCTATCGCGATGTTTTCGGCCGCTGTTTTCCGGCCATGGCCACGGTGGAGGTAACGCGCTTGGTGGAGCCGGAGGCGGTGGTGGAGATCGAGGCGACGGCGGTTCTGCCCCGGGGGTGAACCAGCGTGCGTGAAATGAATGCCCGTGACTGAGTGCGGGCGAGGAGGAGAGTGCAGACATGAAAGTAGCTGTTCTGGGTGGAGGCAACGGGTCTTATGCTGCGGCTGCGGATTTCGCCGAGGCGGGGCATGATGTCCGCTGGTGGCGGCGCGACCGCGCCAGTTTCGCCGATGTCGCGGAGGCAGGCGGCATCACCCTGACGGATCACGAGGGCAGCCGGAAGATCGCGGTCGTGCCGACCGACGATCTTGCTGCAGCGCTGAAAGGCGCGGAGCTGATCGTTGCGCCGACGCCGGCGTTCGCGCAGGAGGACATCGCCACGAAGCTCGCGCCGCATCTGGAGGACGGGCAGGTGATCTACCTGCCGCCCGGCACGTTCGGCTCCTACCTGATGATGAAGCGGATTCGCGAAGCGGGCTCGAAGGCCGACATCGCGATTGCCGAGACGGGCACGTTGCCATGGCTGACGCGCAAGCAGGGGCCGCTGGAAGTGCGCGTGACGACGCGGGCCTCGCGCCTGCCGACCGGCGTGCTGCCGGCGCGGCACACGGATCATGCGATCAAGGCCATTGCAGCGGTGTTCCCGGCATCCATCGAGCCGGTGGAGGATGCGCTGTCGGGCGCGCTGATGAACGCCGGCCCGATCATCCACCCGCCGCTGATCCTCATGAACGCCGGTCCCATCGAGCATTTCGACCGCTGGGACATTCACAATGAGGGAACGCAGCCCTCCATCCGCCGCACGCACACCGCGCTCGACAATGAGCGCATGGCGATCCGCGAGGCGCTGGGCTATGGCGCACCGCATTTTCCGCTCGCCGATCACTACGAGACCAGCAACTGGATGTATGGCAATCTGGCCCATGACAAACTGGTGGATTCCGGCGACTGGCACGAGAAGCTGGACCTGAAATCGCACCGCTACATGCTGGAGGATGTGGGCATGGGCCTCGCCTTCATGGTTTCGGTCGGTGAATGGGCAGGCGTGCCCTGCCCGGTGGCGACCGGCCTCCTGGCGATTGCCGGTGCGGTGGCCGAGCGCGATTTCCGCGCCGAGGGTCGCACGATGGAGCAGATCGGTCTTGCGGGCGAGAGCCGCGAGGCGGTGCAGACCATGCTGCGCGAGGGGCTGTGATGGCGGGCGACGTGACCATCGCCTGCATCGGCGCCGGGCGCATGGGCCGGGGCATAGCGCAATGCGTTGCCTATGCGGGCCATCAGGTGCGGCTGATCGATGCCAAGGAGCGTGACGCCGACGCCTTCGCAAAACTGCGCGACGAGGCGCTGGACGAGATCCGCACGGCGCTCGCCTCCATCGCTGCGCTCGGTGCTTTCAAAGTCGATGCCGTTCCGCAGATCATGGAGCGGGTGAGCATCGTGCCGCGCGGCGAGGCGGCGGCGGGCCTTTCCGGCGCGCGGATCGTGTTCGAGGGCGTACCCGAGGTGACGGACGCCAAGCGCGATGCGTTTGCGCTGTTCGACGCCCATGCGGATGGCGACGCCATTCTGGCATCGACCACCTCAACCATGCTGTCGACGGAGCTGGCGGGTTTCACCTCTGCGCCGGAGCGCTTTCTCAATGCGCACTGGCTGAACCCGGCATTTCTGATGCCGCTGGTGGAACTCGCCCCGGCCGACGAGACGGATGCGGAAACGACCGCTTTCGTGCGCGCCTATCTTGAAGGCATCGGCAAGGTTCCGATCGTCTGCAAGGCTTCGCCCGGTTACATCGTGCCGCGCATTCAGGCGCTCGCCATGAACGAGGCGGCGCGGATCGTGGAGGAAGGCGTTGCTAGCGCCGAGGATGTCGACAAGGCGGTGACCTACGGTTTCGGCCTGCGCTTCGGCGTGCTGGGCCTTCTGGAATTCATCGACTGGGGCGGTGGCGACATTCTCTATTATGCAAGCCGATATCTCGCCGGGGCGTTTGAGGATGAGCGCTACCAGGCACCGGAGATCATCAGCCGCAATATGGAAGAGGGGCGTATCGGTCTGAAGACCGGCTCCGGCTTCTTCGATTACTCCGGCATGGATGTCGATGCCTATCGCCAGCGCCGCATGGCCGCCTTCCTGAAGGCGCTCGACAATGCGGGGCTTGTGCGGCCGCCAAAGCTTTAGGGAACAGTTGAAACCAAAACCGGGTGGAACAAGCCCGGACAACCAGAGAGGACGAAGAAAAATGTACCAAGCCAAGACCAGATCGATCGCCAGGACCATCAGAAACGGCCTTCTTGCAACGGCGCTGACCAGCATCGCCTTTGCCGGACAGGCCAGTGCGGAAGAAACGCTGAAGGCGATTTCCGCCTTCCCGCAGTCGCTCGCCTTCTCGCAAAGCTTCAAGGGCTTTGTCGACCTCGTGAACGAGCGCGGCAAGGGCGTCATCCAGATCAATTATGCGGGCGGGCCGGAAATGTTCCCGCCGAACCAGCAGGTGGATGCGGTCCGTCGCGGCGTCGTTGACATGCAGTATGGCCCCGCTTCCTATTATCTCGGCACGATGCCGGAAGCGGATGCCTGGGTCGGCTCGACCGTGACGGCGGCGAAGGCACGCGAGAATGGCGGCTTCGGCATCATGCAGGAAGCCTTTTCCAAGAAGCTCGGCGTGAATCTGCTCGCCCATCTCGATACCGGCGTGCAGTTCTACATCTACACGATCAACGAGCCAAAGCGGACCGAGGATGGCGGCATCGATCTCGACGGTCAGCGCATCCGCTCGCAGCCGATTTACAATTCCTTCTTTGAAGCGCTGGGGGCCATTCCCGTCTCCGTTCCTGTGCCGGATGTCTATACGGGTCTCGAGCGCAGCACGTTTGACGGTTCGGGCTGGCCGATTGTCGGCATTCAGGATCTCTCCTGGGACAAGTTCCTGCGTTACCGCATCGATCCGGGCTTCTTCCAGACCGACCTCGCCGTTGTGGTGAACCCGGCGAAATGGGACAGCCTGAGCGACGAGGCCAAGAAGATCATCAACGAAGCTGCGGCCGAATATGAGCAGACATCCTATGAGAACTTCCAGAAGGTGATCGAGGAGACCGACAAGGCGGTTCGCGAGAAGGGCATGGAAGTGATCACGCTGGAGGGCGAGGCGCAGGCGAAGTTCCTTGATCTGGCCTATGACAGCGCCTGGAAGCGGATGAAGGATTCGGGGTCGGAATATTACGACGCATTGCGCGAAGCCTATTACGATCGCTGATCCCGTACCGGCGGGGGCCCAGGCTCCCGCCGCACTCCCTTTGAAAAGCCGCGCGCCATGTTTCTGATACGTCTCTATAACCGGATCATCACCGGGCTGGCCGTGCTGGGCGCCGCCAGTCTCGTTTTCATTTCGCTTGCCATCATTGTCGACGTTGTCTTGCGTAACACCGGGTTTCGCCCATTCCAGTCGACAAGCGCCATCGTCGAATATGTGATGCTCTTCTCCACCATGGCGGCTGCGCCCTGGCTGGTGCGCAACAACGGGCATGTGGCGATCTCCTCCTTCGTGGGAGCGATGCCAGACGGCGCGCGCCTTCTGGCGGGGCGGGTCGTGCTGGTTCTCGCCATCCTGACGCTTGGCCTCCTGTGCTGGCGCTCGGCGGCGGTGGGGCTGGAAATGGTGCAGTCGCGCGCGGTCGACATGCGCTCCATCAACATTCCCTCATGGGTTCTCTACGCGATGCTTTCCGTAGGCTTCGGCCTGATGGCGCTGGAGTTCCTGCGCATGCTGTTGCGGGGCGAAACCTATACGGGTAGCGGGGGAGCGCACTGATGGCCTGGTATGAAGCCACACTTCTAATGATCGGCGGGCTGCTCGCGCTGATGTTCTTTGGCATGCCGGTGGCCATCGCCTTTCTGGCGATCAACATTGTCGGCGTTGTCATTTTCATGGGTGGCATGATCGGCATCGATCAGCTGGTCGCCAATGCTTCCACATCGGTGACGAGTTTCGCGCTGGTGCCGGTGCCGCTCTTTCTCATCATGGGCGAGCTTCTGTTTCACACGGGGCTTGCCATTCGCGTTTTCGATGCGCTCGACAAGTGTTTTGGCGGCATCAAGGGGCGGCTTTCCTATCTGACAGTGGGCGGCGGCACGATCTTCGCCACCCTGTCGGGCTCCTCCATGGCCAACACGGCGATGCTCGGCACCACGCTGATGCCCGACATGATCAAGCGCGGATACAAGCCGCACATGATCATGGGGCCGATCCTGGCGACCGGCGGTCTAGCCATGATTATTCCGCCATCCTCGCTGGCCGTGCTGCTCGGATCGCTGGCGCGGATCGATGTGGGTGCTCTGCTGATCGCGGGTCTGGTTCCGGGTCTTGTGCTGGCGCTCATGTTCCTTGCGACGATCCGCATACAGATCGCGCTCGATCCAGAGGCGGCACCTGGCTATGCGGCGGAACGGGCAAGCGTCTCCGAGATCGCCCGCGCGCTTGCTGTCGATGTCCTGCCCATGGGCATCGTGGTCTTTGCCGTGGTCGGGCTCATCCTGCTCGGCTGGGCGACGCCGACCGAATCCGCCGCCTTTGGCGCGCTGTCGGTGGTGGTGCTCGCGGCCTGCTATCGCACGCTGAGCTGGGAGGCCGTCGTTCGTTCGCTCACCGGCACGCTGAAAGTGTCGGCCATGATGCTGATGATCATCGTGGGCTCCACGACCTTTTCGCAGATCCTTGCCTTCTCCGGCGCGTCCTCCGGGCTGATCGCGTTTGCCACCAGTTTCGAGCTGAACGCCTATGTGGTGCTTGCCATCATGTTCCTGGTGCTTCTGCTTCTCGGCATGTTCATGGATCAGCTCTCGATCATGATGCTGACGCTCCCGATCTTCATGCCGCTGGTGGCACTCTACGGGTTCGATCAGATATGGTTCGGCGTGGTGATGCTTCTGGCGCTGGAGCTCAGCCTTGCGACCCCGCCCTTCGGCCTTCTGCTCTTCGTCATGGTTGGGGTGAGCCCGGCCGGCACGACCATCGGGCAGGTGGCGCGGGCCGCGCTGCCCTACATCGCCTGCACGCTTTTGCTGGTGGTCTTGCTGGCGCTTTTCCCGCAACTGGCCCTCTGGCTGCCGGGCCTCATCAGGAGCTGACCGCATGAAGATCTGGTATCAGAGCTATGTCGATTACGAGAACGGCGCGGGATATTGGGATGAACTGCGGAAGCATCTCGATGCGATTGTCGATCCCGGCACCGAGATCGACATCAAGGGCATTACCCCGCATGACAGCTATGCCCACGCCATCGTGGAGTTTCGCTGCGCGCGCGAGGTGATCTGCAATGCGGTGCGGGCCGAGCGCGAGGGCTATGACGCCTTCATCATCGGCCATTTTCAGGATGCCGGCCTCTATGAGGCGCGGTCGGTGGTCGACATTCCGGTGCTGGGCATGGGGGAGGCGTCCATGCTGCATGCCTGCCAGCTTGGCCAGCGCTCGGGCATCGTCACCATCAACCGGCGTTACATTCCCTGGTTTCACCACCAGATCGGCAAATACGGTCTCGGCGAACGCGTGACCGGCGTGCACGCCATGGATTTCGAGCCGGGGCAGATCCTTGCTGCCTTCGGTTCCGATGAGCGGCTTGAAACCGTGCGCGCCCTGTTTGAGGAGCAGGCCCGGCCGCTGGTGGAACAGGGCGTGGATGTGCTCATTCCCGGCGGTGGCATTCCCATGCTTCTGTTCTCGCAATTGCAGGCGCACCGGGTGGATGGCGCGCCGGTGATCAACGGCATTCCGATTGTCGTGAAGCTGGCGGAAATGGCGGTGAAGCTGAAGCGGCTGACCGGCCTCAGCGTCAGCCGCACCTCGGATTTCGTAAAGCCGCCGGAAGAGATCATCGAAGAGTTCATGACCCACCCGAAGGGTCTGTAAGCAAAAATCAGAGCGTCTTCGCGCCTTTAGGCAATAATTCTCCTGGCCTGTTGACTGGCTTTTGCAAAGCTGCCCCAATATCAAGGGGACGACATCGGCAGCGCCTGGAGGATTGCTATGCGTGCGGCACGCGGACTCTCCCTGTTTTTCATTTTTGTTTTCGGGTTTGCAGCAATGGCTGCCGCGCAGGATGCGCGCCGGATCGTGACCAGCGAGAATGCCGATTATTTCGGCTTCGACCTGCGCACCGAAAAGGATGTGACGCTCGACCAGTGCAAGGCGGTGTGCCTTGCCGATCCGCAGTGCCGGGCCTTCACCTACAACACCAGCGCTCAATGGTGCTTTCTGAAGTCGGACTTCAATCGCCTCGATCCGTTCGCGGGCGCGGTGGCCGGCAAGGTTGTGGTGAGCGGGGCTGCTGCCGATCTTGGCGCGCCGCCGGCGCTGCGCTTCGTGCCCGACCATGTGCTGCGCGAGGCCGATCAATATCGTGACGAGGTGCTGCGCACGCAGAATTCCGTCAATGCCGGTTTTGCGGCGCTGGCCGCTGCGGGCGGTCAGGCGCTGGCGAACAATGATCCACTCAATGCGATCCGGGCCTATTCCGCCGCACTTGTGGTGGAGCCGGACAATGCGGGCCTGTGGTCTCAGCTTGCGCGCGCCGCGACGGTGGCGCAGCCGGCCGGCGACATGAACCTCTATCGTCTCCAGCGCGCCGGCACGGGTGCAGCCGTGAACGCCTACAATCTGTCGCGCAGCACCGATGACCGCGCCGAGGCGCTGGCCGTTCTTGCGCCGGCTCTTGAGCGACGCAACCTGTTCCGCCCCGCGCTCAGCGCCTATGAGGCGAGCCTGGCGCTCAGGACCGCGCGCGATGTGCAGGAGGCCTATGCCGATCTCAAGCGCCGCAAGGGGTTCCGCGTGATCGACCATTCGGTCGATTCCGACAGCGCCACCCCGCGCGCCTGCGTGCAGTTTTCCGAGGAACTGGTGAAGAGCGGCGTCGACTACACCCAGTTCGTGACCGTCGACAATCTGCGCTCCTTCGCCGTCGACCGCAGCGACAAGGAGCTTTGCGTCAGCGGACTGAAGCATGGCGAGCAGTATCGCATCGTCATCCGGCAGGGCCTGCCGGCAGCCATTGGCGAGGTGATCGCCGAGCCGGTGCCGCTGGAAATCTACGTGCGGGACCGTGCGCCTTCGCTGCGCTTTACCGGCGACAATTTCGTGCTGCCGTCTTCGGCGCGCCGGGGCATTCCGTTCGTTTCCGTGAACACCGACAGTGCGACGCTGTCCGTCTACCGCGTTGGTGACCGTGCGCTTGCGCGTCTTTTGAGTGAGGGGCAGTTCCTGCGCCAGCTCAATGAATATGCGGTGGACGAGGTGGCCGACCAGATGGGTGCGCCCGTCTGGGAAGGCACGATCGAGGTTGACGCTGAACTGAACAAGGATGTCGTCACCAGCATTCCCATCGATGAGGCGGTGCCGGAGCGCAAACCCGGCGTCTACATGATGACGGCAGTGCCGGAAGGCGACCGGAGCCAGAACTGGGACAACCGCGCCACGCAGTGGTTCCTTGTCTCCGATATCGGGCTTTCCACTTTTGCCGGCGAGGACGGGCTTTCGGTCTTCGCGCGTTCGCTGGCGAACGCGAAGCCGCTCGATGGTCTGAAGCTCAGACTTGTGGCGCGCAACAATGAGGTGCTTGGCGAGGCGGAGACCGATGGCGATGGTCATGCGCGCTTTGATCCCGGTCTGGCGCGCGGCTCTTCCGGTCTCGCACCGGCGGCGATCATCGCTGAAAATGGGACTGAGGATTTCGTCTTCCTCGACATGACGCGCGCTGGCTTCGATCTTTCGGATCGCGGCGTGGCGGGGCGTCCTTCGCCCGGGCCGCTCGACGTCTTCGCCTGGACGGAGCGCGGCATCTATCGCACCGGCGAGACGGTGCATGCGAGCGCGCTCACGCGCAATCCCGCTTCGGATGCGGTGGAGGATCTGCCGCTGACCTTCATCTTCCGCCGTCCCGACGGTGTGGAGGACCGGAGCATCGTTTCCGATGGCGCAGCGCTTGGCGGTCATGCGGTGGCGCTTGATCTGCCCGGAAGCGCGATGCGCGGCACGTGGGTGCTCGGAATCTATGCCGATCCGAAAAAGCCGGCGCTGGCCGAGAAGAATTTTCTGGTCGAGGATTTCGTGCCCGACCGCACCGAGTTCGCGCTTGCGAGCGCCGATGAGACCGTGCCGGTCGGTGGTGCGACGGATGT
This sequence comes from Nitratireductor lacus, assembly GCF_056431025.1. NCBI lineage: Bacteria > Pseudomonadati > Pseudomonadota > Alphaproteobacteria > Hyphomicrobiales > Phyllobacteriaceae > Nitratireductor > Nitratireductor lacus. The sequence goes on from NZ_JBWKMB010000003.1 coordinate 145,910, forward strand.
GACCGTCGATGGCCGCTATCTCTATGGCGCGCCGGCGGCGGGGCTTGCGCTTGAAGGCGAACTGACGGTCGCGCCGACGCGCGAATGGAAAGCCTTCCCCGGCTATGTCTTCGGCCTCGATGATGAAGAAGACGTGGAGGCGCTGCGCGTCTCGCTGCCCGGCCTGCCCGAGACCGATGCGGAGGGGCAGGCGCAGTTCCCGGTGGCGCTGGATGGCGCGCCTTCGACCACGCGTCTCCTGAAAGCGCAGGTGAGCGTGCGCATGCGCGAGGCCGGTGGCCGCGCCGTGGAGCGCGCGCTGGAGATCGATGTCGAGCCGGAAAGCGCGATGATCGGCCTGAAGCCGGAATTCACCGGCGGGCGCGTTGCCGAGGGTGCCACGGCGAATTTCCGCGTGATCGCGGTCGATCCGAAGGGTGAGCGCATCGCCATGGACGGCCTCGAATGGAAACTGCTGAAGGTGGAGCGACACTATCAGTGGTATCGCGATGGCGGTTCCTGGAACTATGAGCCGATCACCACGACGAGCCTCGTGCGCGAGGGAACGGTGGACGCGAAGGCCGACAGCGAACCGCAGATCGGCGTTTCCGTGGACTGGGGGCGCTATCGCCTAGAGGTGGAGAGCCCGGATGCGGGCGGGCCGATCACCAGCGCGGCGTTCGATTCCGGCTGGTATGTGGAGGCCGGTTCCACCGAAACGCCGGACGGGCTGGAAGTGGCGCTCGACCGCGACGCCTATGCGGTGGGCGAGACGGCGAAGCTGAAGATTTCGCCACGCTTTGCCGGCGAGGTTCTGGTGACGGTGGGCTCTGAGAGCCTTCTGGAAACCTTCACCGCAAAAGTGCCGGAAGCCGGCGCGACCGTGGACATTCCGGTGACCGATGCACTCGGGGCTGGGGCCTATGTGACCGCAACGCTGTTCCGCCCCGGCGACGATGTGGAGAATCGTCTCCCCATGCGCGCCATCGGCGTGCGCTGGCTCAAGGTCGATCCGGGTGCGCGCGATCTTTCGGTTGAACTCGGCGTGAAGGAACAGGCGCGTCCCGATGAGAGCCTTTCCATCCCCGTCAGCGTTGGCGGGCTGGCACCGGGCGAAGAAGCCTATGTGACCGTGGCGGCGGTCGACGTGGGCATTCTCAACCTCACGCGCTACGAGCCGCCACAGCCGGACGCCTGGTATTTCGGCCAGCGCATGCTGGGCATCGAGATGCGCGACATTTACGGGCGGCTGATCGACGGTTCGCTGGGCGCGATGGGGCGGCTGCGCACTGGCGGCGATGGCGGCGGCATGACGTCGACCGGCAGCGCGCCGACGCAGAAGCTGGTCGCCTTCTTCTCCGGCATCGTGAAGGTGGACGATGACGGGAAAGCGGAGGTCTCCTTCGACATTCCGCAGTTCAACGGCACGGCCCGCATCATGGCGGTCGCCTGGTCGAAGAAGGGTGTGGGCAGCGCGCAGCAGGATGTGATCATCCGCGATCCCGTTGTGCTGACCACCAGCCTTCCGCGCTTTCTGGCTCCGGGCGACGAGGCGCGGCTTCTGCTTGAAATCGCCAACACGGATGGCCCTGCCGGCAACTATCGCCTCACGGTGATGGCTGAAGGGCCGGTCAGCGCCGATCTGCGGTCGCTCTCCGATACGGTGACGCTTGAGGCGGGCGGCAGGGCAACGCTCTCCGTGCCTGTTTCGGCGACGAACCAGACGGGAGAGGGCGCGCTGACGGTGGCGCTTGCGCATGAGAGCGGGCTTTCCGTGGAGAAGAGCGTGTCCCTGCCGGTGCGGCCCGGCGTGATGCCGGTCGCCACCCGCAGCGTGGTGACGCTTGCGGCCAATGGCGGCAGCGTCACGCTGGACGGCGCGCTTCTGGAAGACAGCTTTGCCGAGAACGCGTCGGTGAGCCTCAACATCTCGCGGGCCGACGGGTTCGACATTCCGGCACTTTTGATGTCGCTCGACCGCTACCCCTATGGCTGCACGGAGCAGACCACTAGCCGCGCGCTGCCGCTGCTCTATGTGAGCGAGCTTTCAAAGGCTGCCGGGCTGGAAGACGATCCGGCGCTGAAAGGGCGCATCGAGGACGCCATCACAAGCGTGCTTGCCGCCCAGTCTTCGTCTGGCGGTTTCGGTCTCTGGGGACCGGGATCGGGCGATCTGTGGCTCGACGCCTATGTGACGGACTTCCTCACCCGCGCTGGCGAGCAGGGCTTTGCCGTGCCCGAGGCGGCGATGGGCCAAGCGCTGCAGAACCTCTCGAACACGCTCGCCTATGACACGGATGTCTCCTCGCGCGGCAGCGAGATCGCCTATGCGCTCTATGTGCTGGCGCGCAACCGTAAGGCTTCCGCCGGCGACCTCCGCTACTATCTCGACACGCGGCTCGATGAGTTCTCCACGCCGCTGGCCCGTGCGCAGCTTGCCGCGGGTCTCGCGCTCTATGGCGATGCGGAACGTGCGGAACGGGGCTTTGCCTCCGCCTTCCGTCTCGCTCAGGGCATGAGCGGGCGCTACACGGCGCGCTCCGATTACGGATCGCGTCTGCGCGACGGCGCGGCGATGCTGGCGCTGGCGGCAGAGAGCCGGCCCGAACCGGCGCTGGTGCCGCAGATGATCGATCTGGTGGCCGATGTGCGCGGTGACACGCGTTACATGAGCACGCAGGACGAGGCGTGGATGCTCCTTGCCGCCCGCGCGCTGAGCCAGTCGAGCGACGATCTGAGCCTGACCGTGGACGGCAATGCGCATCAGGGCGCATTCTCGCGGCGGCTCTCCGGGCTGGAGATCGAGGCAGCGCCGCTGACGGTGGCCAATCAGGGCGATGAGCCAGTCGATGCGGTGATGACAGTCGTTGCCGCGCCGCAGCAGCCGCTGCCGGCGGGCGGTGAGGGCTTCGCCATCGAGCGGCGCTACTACACGCTCGACGGCAGGGAGGCGAATGTCTCCGAAGCGCGCCAGAACGAGCGCTATGTGGTGGTTCTGGAGATGACGGAACAGAACGCCTGGCCCTCGCGCGTGCTGGTCTCCGACCTGCTGCCGGCGGGCTTTGAGATCGACAATCCGCGCCTTGTCGGCAGTGCGGAACTGGCGAATTTCGAGTGGCTTGGTCGGACGGATGCGGTTCACGCCGAGTTCCGCGACGACCGCTTCATCGCCGCCTTCGACCGCAATGGGGGCGGCAAGTTCCGGCTCGCCTATGTGGTGCGTGCGGTGACTCCGGGCGTCTACACGCATCCGGCGGCGAGCGTGGAAGACATGTACCGTCCGCAATTCTCCGCCCGCACGGCCACGGGCTTCATGGAGATCACGGGGCAGTAGGCGGCGGCGATGAAGACGCGTCGACATATGCGCCGGGTCGCCATGGCCGCTGGCCTTGCAGCCCTGCTCGCCATTGGCGGGGCGGTGACGCTCGACCGGCTGGACGCGGCCTATCCGCCGCCGCTCGATCCCGCCCCGCTTTCGGCGGAGGTGCTCGACCGCGACGGCGCGCTGCTGCGGGCCTATGCGGCGTCCGACGGGCGGTGGCGTCTTCCGGCGGATATCGACACGCTCGATCCGCAGTTTCTCAAGATGCTGGTCGCCTATGAGGACAAGCGCTTCTGGTCGCATCCGGGTGTCGACATGCGCGCGCTTGGCCGCGCCGCATTGCAGCTTTTGTGGAACGGGCGCATCGTCTCGGGCGGTTCAACACTGTCGATGCAGCTTGCACGCCTCACCGAGCCGCGCGAGGCGCGCAGCTTCAGCGCCAAGTTCCGGCAGATCGCGCGGGCGCTTCAGATCGAGCGCAGGCTTTCCAAGCGGGAAATACTGGAACGCTATCTGACGCTCGCGCCCTATGGCGGCAATCTTGAAGGGGTGCGCGCGGCAAGCCTCGCCTGGTTCGGCAAGGAGCCGCACAAGCTGGGGCTGGAGGAGGCTGCTCTTCTGGTCGCCTTGCCGCAATCGCCGGAAGCGCGCCGGCCTGACCGGCATCCGCAGACGGCAAAAGCCGCGCGCGACCGCGTGCTTGCGCGTATGGCGGGGGCCGGTGTCATCATCGAAAGCGAGGTCGCGCGCGCCTCTGAGGCGAAGCTTGCCGGGCGTCGTCTGCCCATGCCCGCCTATGCTGCGCATCTGGCCGATGCGGTGGTGCAGGCGGAGCCGGAAAAGCGTGTGCATCGCCTGACCATCAGCCGGGCCGCGCAGTCCAGTCTGGAGGCGGTGGCAGCCAAGGCGGCGCGCGGGCTCGGCCCGCGCGTTTCCGTGGCGATGGTGCTTGCGGATGCGCAGACCGGCGCGGTGCTCGCGCGGGTCGGATCGGCGGGGTATTTCAATGCCGCGCGCGCCGGCTGGATCGACATGAGCGTGGCGGAGCGCTCGCCGGGCTCCACGCTCAAACCCTTCATCTATGGCCTTGCCTTCGAGGAGGGGCTGGTGATGCAGGAAACCATGATCGAAGACCGGCCCGGCAATTTCTCTGGCTATCGTCCGCGCAATTTCGACATGGCCTATCAGGGCGATGTTTCGGTGCGCACGGCCTTGCAGATGTCTCTCAACGTGCCGGCGATCCGGCTGCTCGATGCGGTGGGGCCGGTGCGGCTGGTGGCGCGCATGCGGCAGGCCGGCGTGCCGCCCGCTCTGCCGCCCGGCGAAACACCGGGTCTTGCCATCGGGCTTGGCGGTGCAGGGCTGACGCTGGAAGGGCTGGTGCAGCTTTATGGCGGGCTCGCCAATGGAGGGCGGGTGCGCCCGCTGCACTATCTGAAAGATACAGAGATTGCCGCGCATCCTCCTTCCGTTCTGACGCCGCAGGCCGTCTGGCAGGTTGCCGACATCCTGTCCGGTGTCGCGCCGCCCAGAGACGCGCCGCGCCTCGGCATCGCCTACAAGACGGGCACGTCCTATGGCTATCGCGATGCGTGGTCGGTGGGCTATGACGGGCGGCATGTGCTGGGCGTATGGGCCGGGCGGCCCGATGGCGGCTCGGTGCCGGGACTGACCGGCTATCTGGCCGCCGCCCCCATCCTGTTCGAGGCGTTTTCGCGCTCGGGCGTGGGCATCGTTCCATTCCCGCCCGCGCCGGCAGGCGCGATCCGGCTTGCCGCGTCCGATCTTCCGTTTCCCATGCGACGGTTCTCCGCCTCGGGCGGCGGGTTTCGCGCCGGCGCGCCGGTGGAGCCCGCGCCGGAAATCGTGTTCCCGCCGCAGGGTGCGCGCATCGATGTGGGGCTTGCGCGTGGCGCGCGGGTCATGCCGCTGGCGCTCAAGATCAATGGCGGGCGCGCGCCGTTTCGCTGGCTGGCCAATGGCGAGCCGCTGCCGGAGGCCTATCGCCGGCGCCGGGCAAGCTGGGTGCCCGATGGCGGTGGCGCATCCACCCTGACGGTGATCGACGCTGCCGGACGTTCCGCCAGCGTGGATGTTTTCCTGGAATAGATCAGGCGGCTTCCGCGAGCGCCTTCAAAACCGTTTCGCGCATGGGCATGGGGGCGACTGCGCCAAAGCCCTGCGTGGAAAGGGCGGCGGCCGCATTGGCGTAGCGCGCTGCCTCGAACGGGTCGCCATGGCGATTGAGCTCGGCGAGGAAATTGCCATCGAACGTGTCGCCCGCGCCAGTGGCGTCGACGGCGTTGACCCTGATGCCGGGCACGCGGCGGCGTTCATCCGGCGTGGCGACGAGGCAGCCATCCTTGCCGAGCGTCAGCGCGACGATGCCAGCGCCAAGACCCAGATAATGATCGGCGATGGCGTCCGGGTCGCTGATGCCGACCAGCTGTTCGGCGTCTTCCAGACCGGGAAGCGCGATGTCGGCCTTGCGCATGGCGGCTTCGGTGAGTGCGCGGGCGCGCTCCAGCGGCCACAGCTTCAGGCGCAGATTGGTGTCGAAGGAAACCTTTGTCCCGGCAGCCCGCGCAATGTCGATCGCTTCGAGAACCGCATCGCTCGCATCGGCGCTGATGGCCATGGAGATGCCCGACAGATGCAGAATGTCGGCGTTCTCGATGGCGCTGCGGGGCAGGTCGCGCGGGGCGACGCGGCTCGCTGCCGAACCCTTGCGCAGATAGGAGAAGACGTGGCCGTTCTCGCCATGGCTGACGAAGTAGACACCCGTATGGGCATCCGGATTGCGCAGGACCTGGCTGGCGTCCACGCCATTATCCGCACAGAGCTGCATCAGGCTGTCGCCGAACTCGTCCGCGCCGAGCGCAGTGAAGAACCCGACCGATGCGCCGGCGCGCGCGGCTGCGATGGCGCAGTTGGAGGTGTCGCCGCCGTAGCCGAAGAGATAGCGGCCCGTGTCGTCCACCTGGTTGAACTCAATCATCGGTTCGCCCATGCAGATGATCTTCGGATGGCTCATGACGGTGTTCTCCTCCCCTTGCGCAGCGTGCGCTTCTCTTTAAGCGATTGTGCGCCAATGGTGAATGTCTCTTGGGAGAAGATTTTTCACCATGCGTGGAGAGCCCGGCCTCAGGACCTGGAGCGGTTCACCGTTTCATGGAAACGCTGCGCCACTCCACCTGACTGCAAAATACTCTAGCGGGCGCCGCGACCGAACAGGACGGTGCTGATCGTTGAAAGTATGATGAGCATGTCGAGATCGAATGACAGGTGCTTGATGTAATAGAGGTCGTAGGAGAGTTTGTAGATCTCTTCCTGGGTTGTGCCCGCATAGCCGGAATTCACCTGTGCCCAGCCGGTAATGCCGGGCAGCACCATGGTGCGGTGGATGAATTTTGGCTCTTCTGCCTCACTCGCCTGCGCCACGTATTCGGCCACGGGGCGTGGTCCCACGAGGCTCATTTCTCCGCGCCAGATATTGATGAGCTGGGGAAGCTCATCCAGCCGCAGGCGGCGCAGCAGCCGGCATCCCTTGATGATCCGGTCGTCGTTCGTGCGCGTCGCTCCGCCCTGCCTGCCATGATACATGGTTCGAAACTTGAGCATGTTGAAAGGGCGCCCGCCATAGCCCCGGCGGGTTTGCACGAAGATCGCCGGTCCGCCATCGAGGGTCCGGATATAGAGCCAGACGGCAAACCCCAGCGGGATGGTGATCGGCGCCGTGACGATGACGGCGATAAGATCAAGCGCGCGTTTCGCCTTGGAATAGTAGATCTGGCTCGGCGTGTAGGCGAGGTGCGAAACGTCGAACGCGCCCACATCCACGCGGCCTTCGCGCAGTTCGAGAAAGTTGAACCAGGGGGTAACGTCGATCCCCACCATATAGGCCTTTGTCAGAAAGGCCGACCATTCCGGATTGTGGTGTGTTCCGGTGTCGATCAGCAGTCGGTCATAGGCGCCGATATCCGCTGTCTTGTCGCTGATCACGGCCACATGGCCTGCGAGCCTCGCTGCAACCTGGGTCGCCTGGGGGAAGTCGAGCAGGGCAACGCGGTCCTCCAGAGACCGGTGAAGCCTCAGATTGGCGACGATCATGGCGATCGTGGCGATCGGATAGGCGGTCAGAAGAGCCGAATAGCTCACCGGAATGCGCAGGGCGGACAGAACCGCGACAGCCACGTTGAAACACACAAAGGTGACGAAGATCGCGATGGAAAACGTGTTGCGTTGCCTGCGAAAGCCAAGCAGAGCCAGCGCGACGGCGAAGGGCAGAACGAACAGCACCGAGCAGACGATTGCCAGATTGTACCAGTCGCTGCGCGACGCATTGAGAATGAAAGCGCTATAGACCATGCACTGCAAAATGCCGGCGGCCAGGATCTCGGGCAGCATGGGGCGCAGGTTTCTCAGCAGGCGACGCTTGCGCAGAGATGCGCCGCGCTGGAGCACGTCCTCCAGATCGGGGCTGGGCTCGGCTGGGCTGCGTTTCAGAACGCGCCTGGCGCTGCGATTGGCGGGGCCGTCACCCTTGCCCGCTGGTTTGGACACGTCGTTCAACGTTACTTCTCGCCCGCACGTAAGAGCTCATACGACCGCGCTTTGCCATGCAGGAACCGGAAGCGCAATCAACGATTGTTCGCATGTCCACAGACAACCCGGATGCAGGCGGTCGGTTATGCATCGATTCGACCGACCTTAGACCGGTTCATTGTTTCATGGAAACGTTCAACCGCACGCCGTTCTTTGTGCAGCAGTTTGAATGTCGATTTATGACGTTGGCATTTACGATTTCAGTTCGAGGCTCTATCAGGCGGAACCTATCGCTGTTCTGACTATGAACCCATGCACCGCCAAGCCTACGTCTTTCTCTGCCTGACCACGCTCTTCTGGGGCGGCAATGCCGTGGCCAGCCGGCTGGCTGTTGGTCACGTTTCGCCGATGATGCTGACAACGCTTCGCTGGATCATCGGCTGCGCGCTGCTCGCCGCCTTTGCCTGGCCGCATCTCCGGCGTGACTGGCCGGCGATCCGGCCGAAACTGCCGTTGCTGGCGGCGCTGGGCACGCTTGGTTTCACTGGGTTCAACGCTGTTTTCTACAGTTCCGCCCAGTTTACCTCGGCCATCAACATCGCCATCGAGCAGGGTGCGGTGCCGATGGTTATCTTCGTTGCCAATTTTGTCCTGTTTCGCCAGCGCGTGAGTTTTCTGCAGATTGCCGGCTTCGTTCTGTCTCTGGTCGGCGTGGCGCTGGTTGCAAGCCATGGCGAGTTTTCCCGCCTTCTCGACCTGGACGTAAACTTCGGCGACGCGCTGATGCTTGTCGCCGTCCTGCTCTATGCGGGGTACACGGTCGGGCTGCGTTTGAAGCCGAACATTCACTGGCTGAGCCTGATGTTCGTGCTCTCGTTCTTTGCGCTTCTGGCGTCCCTGCCGCTGGTGGCCTGGGAGATCGCAACGGACCGGCTCATCGCCCCCGACTTTCAGGGCTGGATGGTGGTGCTTTACGTTGTGCTGTTCCCCTCCATCTTCGCGCAGACGCTCTACATTCGCGGCAATGAGCTGATCGGCGGCAACCGTGCCGGCCTGTTCATCAATCTGGTGCCGATCTTCGGCACGCTCCTGTCGATCGTCATTCTGCGTGAAGCCTTCTTCACCTATCACGCCGTCGCGCTGTTTATGGTGCTTGGCGGGATCTGGCTGGCCGAGCATGGTGGCCGGAAACTGGCTTCCAGATAGGCAAATGCCGGCGCGTGGCGCCGGCATCGCATTTCTGAAAAGACTGTTTGACCCCTATGCCGCCACGTCGAAGGACAATGGCTTGGCCGAAAGGATCACGTCGGTTGCGCGCAGCTCGCGCAGGACCTCCGGCGGGAAGGGCGCGTCGAGGTAAAGCAGGGCGATGGCATCGCCGCCCGGCCGGTTGCGGCCGAGCTGGAAGTTGGCGATGTTGACCTGGTGCTTGGCGCAGATCGAGCCCAGCAGGCCGATAATGCCCGGCACGTCGTAATTGGTCGTGTAGAGCATGTGCTGTCCGACCTCGGCATCGAGATTGATGCCTTTGATCTGGATGAAGCGCGGCTTGCCATCCGAGAACACGGTGCCGGCGATGGTTCGCGTCTTCTCGGAGGTCTTCACCGTCAGCTTGATATAGCCGTCGAACACGCCCGACTTGTCGCGCTTGACCTCGGACAGGATGATGCCGCGCTCCTTGGCCATGATCGGGGCCGAGACCATGTTGACATCGGCCACCTGCGGGCGGATCAGGCCGGCAAGGGCGGCGCTGATGAGTGCACGACGGTTCATCTCCGTTGTGGCGCCGTCGAACAGGATTTCCACCTCCTCTATGGCCTCGTCGGTCACCTGGCCGACGAATGCGCCAAGCACTTCCGCGAGTTTGATGAAGGGTTTCAGACGCGGGGCTTCCTCGGCGCTGATCGAAGGCATGTTGATCGCGTTCGTCACAGCCCCCTTGGTCAGATAGTCCGCCATCTGCTCCGCCACCTGGATGGCCACGTTCTCCTGCGCCTCGCTGGTCGACGCGCCCAGATGCGGTGTGCAGACCACGTTGGGCATGTTGAAGAGCGGGTTCTCCGTCGCCGGTTCCGTCTCGAACACGTCGATGCCCGCACCCGCGACCTTGCCGGATTTCAGACCCTCGACGAGGTCGGCCTCGACCACAAGGCCGCCGCGGGCGCAGTTGATGATGCGCACGCCCTTCTTCATCTTGGCGATCGCATCCTTGTTGATCACGCCACGCGTCTTGTCCGTCAGCGGCGTGTGCAGGGTGATGAAATCGGCGCGTTTGAACAGCTCGTCGAGCTCGACTTTCTCGACACCCAGTTCGGAGGCACGCTCGGCCGAAAGGAACGGGTCGAAGGCCACAACATGCATCTTCAGGCCGATGGCGCGCATCGCGACCACGGAACCGATATTGCCGCAGCCGATCACGCCCAGCGTCTTGCCGGTGATCTCGACGCCCATGAAGCGGTTCTTTTCCCACTTGCCGTCATGCGTGGAGGCGTTGGCCTCCGGTATCTGGCGGGCAACCGCAAAAAGCATGGCGATGGCGTGCTCGGCGGTCGTGATGGAGTTGCCGAACGGGGTGTTCATCACGATGATGCCGCGTCGCGAGGCGGCCGGAATGTCGACATTGTCGACGCCGATGCCGGCGCGGCCCACCACCTTCAGATTGGTGGCATTGTTGATCAGCTTTTCGGTGACCTTGGTGGCCGAGCGGATGGCAAGGCCGTCATACTGGTCGATGACGGACAGAAGCTTCTCCTTGTCCTTGCCGAGTTCGGGAAGATAATCCACCTCGATGCCGCGATCCTTGAAGATTTCGACGGCAGTGGGCGACAGTTTGTCGGATACGAGTACGCGGGGCGCCATGGCGGCCTCCTGTTTCAATGCATTGAATTGGGGAGGCGGCTCCGGTTCAGGAGCCGCAGTATCGTGTCAGGCTGCGGCCTTGAGTTGCGCCTTCTGGGACTGGAACGCCCAATCGAGCCAGGGCATCAGCGCTTCCAGATCGGAAGCTTCCACCGTGGCGCCGGCCCAGATTCGCAGGCCCGAGGGCGCATCGCGATAGTGACCGATGTCATAGGCGACGCCCGCCTTGGCGAGTGCGGAGACCATCCCCTTGGCAAAGGCTGCCTGCTCGCCCGCATCGAGTGCGGCGACTTCGGGATCGACGATCGACAGGCACACCGATGTGTTGGAGCGCGTGGCCGGCACTTTCGCCAGATGGTCGACCCAGGGCGTGCGGCGCACGAATTCGTCGATCACGGCGAAGTTCGCATTGGCGCGGGCAACGAGACCGTCGAGGCCGCCAATCGCCTTCGCCCAGTTCAGCGCGTCCAGATAGTCTTCCACGCACAGCATGGACGGCGTGTTGATCGTCTCACCACGGAAGATGCCCTCGATCAGCTTGCCGCCCTTGGTCAGGCGGAAGATTTTGGGCAGCGGCCATGCGGGTGTATAGCTTTCCAGCCGTTCGACAGCGCGCGGCGAGAGGATGATCACGCCATGGGCGCCTTCACCGCCAAGCACTTTTTGCCAGGAGAAGGTGACCACATCGAGCTTGTCGAAGGGCAGGCGCTGCGCGAAGGCCGCAGACGTTGCGTCGCAGATGGTCAGGCCAGCGCGGTTCGCGGGGATGAAATTGCCATCGGGCACGCGCACGCCGGAGGTGGTGCCGTTCCAGGTGAAAACCACGTCGCGGTCGAAATCGATGGAGCCGAGATCCGGCAGATCGCCATAATCGGCTTCGATGCGGCGCACATCGTCGAGTTTCAGCTGCTTGACCACATCGGTGACCCACCCGGCACCGAAGGATTCCCAGGCAACCATGTCGACGCCGCGCTCGCCCAGAAGCGACCAGAGCGCCATCTCGACGGCGCCGGTGTCGGATGCAGGCACGATGCCGATGCGGTAATCGGCCGGAACCTGCAGAATTTCACGGGTAAGATCGATGGCCTCTGCCAGTTTCGCCTTGCCGATGGAGGAACGATGCGACCGGCCAAGGGGAGCGTCGGCAAGCGCTTCGAGCGACCAGCCGGGACGTTTTGTGCAGGGACCTGAGGAAAAATGCGTATTGGCCGGACGGAGGTCCGGCGTGGGGAGTGTGCTCATGATATATCCTATCCTTCCAGATAGCACGCCTCTCGGTGGGGAGAGGTGGCCCACGGACGGAGTTACGCCGATCCGGTTTTTTCGTCAAGTGCGACATGAGTGCCTCTGGAGACGGGAAATCGGTTCTGCATGGCGCGAGATGGTTCCCACCGGGGCTTTGAGGCTCTATAGAGGCGTTTCGATTTCTTAAGTCATCCAGGCGGGGGACCCGCCGGACGTTGCGCCGGAAGGACGTTTTCATGGCAAATGTGGTGGTTGTCGGCTCGCAGTGGGGCGACGAGGGCAAGGGCAAGATCGTGGACTGGCTGTCGGAGCGTGCCGATGTGGTGGCGCGTTTCCAGGGTGGCCACAATGCCGGTCATACCCTCGTCATCGACGGCGTGAGCTACAAGCTGTCACTGCTGCCCTCCGGTGTTGTGCGTCCGGGAAAGCTCTCGGTCATCGGCAATGGTGTCGTGTTTGACCCACATGCTTTCGTCGCGGAAATGGGGCGTCTTGCCGAGCAGGGTATCGAGGTGACGCCGGACCGGCTGAAGATTGCCGAGAACACGGCGCTGATCCTGTCGCTCCACCGCGAGCTGGACGGGTTCCGCGAGGATGCCGCTTCCAATTCGGGTACGAAGATCGGCACCACCCGTCGCGGCATTGGCCCGGCCTATGAAGACAAGGTCGGCCGCCGCGCGATCCGTGTCATGGATCTGGCCAACACCGACACGCTGCCGATGAAGATCGACCGCCTGCTCACGCATCATAACGCCCTGCGCCGGGGGCTCGGCCATGAAGAGGTGACGCACCAGGCCATCATGGACGAGCTCACCTCGGTGGCTGACAAGATCCTCCCCTATGTGGATCGTGTCTGGAAAATTCTTGAGGATGCGCGCCGGGCGGGCCAGCGCATCCTGTTCGAGGGCGCACAGGGCACCATGCTCGACATCGACCATGGCACCTATCCCTTCGTCACCTCTTCCAACACCGTTGCCGGCCAGGCGGCCACCGGTTCCGGTCTCGGGCCGGGTTCCATCGATTATGTGCTGGGCATCACCAAGGCCTATACGACACGCGTCGGCGAAGGGCCGTTTCCGACAGAGCAGGACAACGAGGTCGGCGAGTTCCTTGGCACGCGCGGCCATGAGTTCGGCACCGTTACCGGGCGCAAGCGGCGCTGCGGCTGGTTCGATGCGGTTCTGGTGCGCCAGGCAGTCGTCGCCAACGGCATGAACGGCATTGCGCTCACCAAGCTCGATGTTCTGGACGGGATGGACGAGATCAAGATCTGCACCGGCTACAGGCTCGACGGCGAACTGATCGATTATCTCCCGGCAGGTCAGGGCGCGCAGGCCCGCCTCGAGCCCGTTTATGAGACACTTGAAGGCTGGAAGGGCACCACCAAAGGCGCACGCAAGTGGACGGACCTCCCGGCTCAGGCGGTTAAATATGTCCGCCACGTGGAGGAACTGATTGGCGCGCCGGTGGCGATTCTTTCCACCAGTCCCGAACGCGAAGACGCCATACTTGTGACCGATCCTTTTCAGGACTAGTTTCGCGGGCAGAGTTGCTTAGCGTGTCTGTGGGAATGGCCGCGCGTTCAGGAAGTAAAACAGGTTTGTAAGGCATGGCGGATTTTTCTGCGGTTCTGAAGAAGACGATCGAGGCGTTGTCGGAAAACACTCCGGCGGCGCGCGAGCGCATCTATCAGAAGGCCCGGACGACGATCGAGAACAAGCTTGCGGGCATGGACCCGGCGCCGTCCGCTGCGGTGGCTGACCGCCAGCGCAAGCTGCTTGAAGACGCAATCGCCAAGGTCGAGGCCGAATATGCGCCCCCGCCCCAGCCTGACGAACCAGCACAGGATGAACTAGACCAGATCTTTGCCGAACTGGATGTCGATCCGGCGAAGCCGGGTGGTTCTGCTCCTCCCGCCTTCGAGACGCCGGCTCCGACGCCGGAACCTGCTCCCCCGGCTGCGGAAGCGCAGAAGGAAGCCGAGGCTGCGTCAGAAGGGAGCGAAACGGACCATGTCGTGCGCTCCGAAGCGCCGATCTCGTCTTCAGGTGAGGATGTCGCCCTGGAGACACCTCCGCCGCCGCCGCGCGCCAGGCCGCGCAAGGGTGGTGTATCCGGGCTGGTTGCCGGCCTGGTTTTGCTTCTCGTGGCTGCCATTGCCGCAGGCGCCTGGTTCTACAGGGACGATCTTTCCAGGCTCGCTGATTTCGAGGGCGATGGGCAAACGGTCGCTGAGAGTGGTGAGACCCGCTCGGAGGCAGGAGACGGTGCGCCGGCGGATACTCAGGAAACCGAGCAGGCGGCAGCCGAGAGCGGCAGCGCCGAAGCCACTCGGCCCGCCGAGCCGGCGCCGGTTCGCAAGTTCACCCAGCGCCTGCTCGAAGATGGACGCGAGGTCGATGAGGGCCCAGCCGGCGGAGAACCCGGCCTTGGCGAAGGCACGTCCGTGGCGCAGGCAACGGTACAGGGCGATGAAACAGCGGTGCAGCCGGCACCGGTTCAGAACGGTCAGCCGGAGAGCCCGGGCGCCGGCGAAGCGCTGCCGGTGGGCCAGAAGGCGATCTTCTATGAAGAGCGCACGAGCGTTTCGCAGGGGTCTGCGGATCTCGGCGCGGTCGTCTGGTCCGTGGTGCAGGAATCGCCCGGCAATGATCTTCCACCCGAGCCGGCCATTCGGGCCGATGCAACGATCCCCGAGAAAAATCTGCAGCTCAAGATGACGATCCGGCGCAATGCCGACGAGTCCCTGCCTGCCAGCCATATTCTCGAGATCATCTTCCTCACACCGGACGATTTCGACGGGGGTGGCATCGATAATGTCCTGCGGGTTTCCCTGAAACGGTCAGAGCAGGATACGGGCAATCCGCTGCTTGGCATCCCGGCCAAGATCGCCGACGGCTTCTTCCTCGTTGCGCTCAGCGACAGCACTGCCGATGCCGAGACCAATATGCTCCTTCTGCGCCGCCAGAGCTGGATCGACATACCCGTGGTTTACAAGTCGGGACGCCGTGCGCTTATCACGATCGAGAAGGGCATTCCCGGTGAGAAGGTTTTCACCGATGTGCTCAACGCCTGGCAGAATGCGACGAGCGGCTGAGGGGACGGTGGCTTTCCCGCAGGTCGTTTAGATCGTTGATGGGGCATCGGACCGAAAAGTGGAAACCGGCTTTCGGATTATTCCGATGCTCTAGAAACAACCCAGAAAAAAAGCCGGTGGGAGACCACCGGCTTTTTTCACTTCATGCAAGTTGCACGTTTTCGTATCAGGCGCCTGCCTGGCGGTGTGCCTCGGCTGCCATGGCCTTGGCGGCCAGTGCCTGCTGGCGAGCCGAATTCTGCACGGCTTCCTGAACCTTCTCGAAGGCGCGGACCTCGATCTGGCGCACGCGCTCGCGGCTGATGTCGAACTCGCCTGAAAGTTCTTCCAGGGTCATCGGATCCTCGGAAAGGCGTCGGGCCTGGAAAATGCGCTTCTCGCGATCGTTCAGCACCGACATGGCGTCGCCGAGCATGCGGCGGCGGGTTTCCAGTTCGTCCTGCTCGACCAGCATGTCCTCCTGGCTTTCGCCATCGTCGACCAGCCAGTCCTGCCATTCGCCCGATTCGCCCTCGGTCGCCCGGATGGGCGCGTTGAGCGAAGCGTCGCCGGACAGGCGGCGATTCATCGAAATCACCTCTTCCTCGCTGACATTGAGGCGCGTGGCGATTTCCGAAACCTGTTCGGGGTTCAGGTCGCCGTCATCGAGTGCCTGAATCTTGCTCTTCACCTTGCGAAGGTTGAAAAACAGACGCTTCTGGTTCGCAGTGGTGCCCATCTTAACCAGGCTCCAAGAGCGCAGAATATATTCCTGGATCGAAGCCTTGATCCACCACATGGCGTAGGTGGCGAGACGGAAGCCGCGTTCCGGCTCGAACTTCTTCACGGCCTGCATCAGGCCGACATTGCCTTCAGAAATAACCTCACCGATGGGGAGGCCATAGCCGCGGTATCCCATGGCGATCTTCGCCACGAGACGCAGATGGCTCGTGACTAGCTTGTGGGCCGCGGCCGTGTCGTCATGCTCGGAATAACGCTTCGCGAGCATGTACTCTTCCTCAGGCTGAAGCATGGGGAAGCGGCGAATTTCCTCCAGGTAGCGGGTCAGTCCGCCTTCACCCGAAGCGATGCTAGGTAATGTCTGGGCCATTTAAGCACCCTCCTTTGCCGGATATGCCCTCATGCGGGGACGCCTTGAAATCTTGGCGTTTGCTGAAATGAGAGACAGTGCGACCATCTTTGATGCATCGCACCATATCCTATATAGGAACGAATTCCGACGGTTAAAGTTTCATCCTGCTGTCAACATTATGTCACCAGGCGGTGAACAATAATATTATTGTACCGATAATTACAAAATATCCAGCGCCCTTGTCAATGCCATCATGTCGGGAGGCGGATCGGCCTCGAAACGCATGAGGTCGCCGGTCTCCGGATGACGGAAAGCCAACAGGCGCGCGTGAAGAGCCTGACGCGGAAAAGCGGCGACTGTAGGGCGTATGTCTTCCGGCAGGCGGTTTACCTTCGTGCGGAATGCGCGGCCATAGTCCGCGTCACCGATAAGCGGGTGACCGATATGGGCCATATGGACACGGATCTGATGGGTGCGCCCGGTTTCCAGCCTGCATTCCACTTTCGCGGCAAACGCCTTGCCGCTGCCATCGGTTCCGTAACGCTTCTGCACCTGATAGCGGGTCACCGCGTGGCGCGCATCGCTGCGCCCCGCCGGCACGACGGCACGCAATGTCCGGCTCTGTGCATGGCGTCCGAGCGGAGCGTCGATGGTTCCCGCCATCCGCTCCGGGGCACCCCAAACGAGGGCGATATAGGCGCGCTCCAGGTCGCCGCTCCGGCCATGATCGGCAAAGGTCTCCGAAAGAAGGCGATGGGCATTGTCCGTCTTGGCAACGACCATGACGCCGCTTGTATCGCGGTCGAGGCGGTGCACGATGCCCGGCCTGCGCACGCCGCCAATGCCCGAGAGGGAGGCGCCGCAATGGTGCAGCAGCGCATTCACCAGCGTTCCGGACCAGTTGCCGGGGGCGGGGTGAACGACAAGGCCGGCCGGTTTGTTGATCACGATCAGTGCATCGTCTTCGTAAAGAACCTCGAGCGGGATCGCCTCGGCTTTGGGCTCGGCGGGTTCCGCTTCGGGTATGGCCAGCGCGTAGACCTCGCCCTCCGCGACCCTGTGCTTTGTCTCGGTGACCGGGTTTCCGCCCGTTGTCACTGCACCGGCGCGGATAAGCGTCTGCAGGCGGCTGCGTGAAACGGACGCGCCCAACCGGTCTGAAAGCCAGCGATCCAGCCGTTCTCCGGCATGTTCTGCTTCGACGGCAAACGCTTTGCGCGCACGCGTGTCTTCCCAATCGTTGTCGTCTTCGGTATCAGGATCGCCCATTGGAACTGCTTTCGAAACGGTGAGACATGGCCACGCCACAAGAACAGGAAGACCTGGAGCAAGAAGAGCTCGACCCGGCGGCCGAGCGTGTGCGCCGCAAGATGGTCCGCTTTATGGCCATCAACCTGGGCATTCTGTTCGCAGCGGTTATGGCTGTCGTGCTCGCCTTTGTCTACAAGACACTCAGCAGCGGCCCCGAAGAACCCGCCGCGACGATTGCCCTGCCGGGCGATGCCGTTGAAGGGAGCATCGACCTTCCCGAGGGTGCGCGCGTCGTCTCCCAGTCTCTGGACGGCATGCGCGTGTCGCTGCATCTGCGCCTTGCCGACGGCGCCGAGGAGCTGCGTCTCTACGACCTGGCGAGTGGCCGGATGATCGCCCGGTTCGCGCTGCAGCCCTGACCATGTCCCGCCGCCACATCGCGCTGACCACGCTTGTCGTTCGCGACTATGACGAGGCAATCGCCTGGTATCGCGGGAAGCTTGGCTTTCACCTTTTTGAAGATACCGCCCTGTCCACCGAAAAGCGCTGGGTGGTCATGGCGCCAGAAGCCGGGGCACCCGGTGCGCTGCTTCTGGCGCGGGCTTCGGGAAACGGACAATCCGCCAGCATCGGCAACCAGGCGGGCGGGCGCGTGTTCCTCTTCCTGCACACGGATGATTTCTGGCGCGACTACCGCGCCATGCGCGAGGCCGGCGTGACGTTTCGTGAGGCGCCACGGGAAGAGGCCTATGGAACCGTGGCCGTCTTTTCGGACCTTTATGGCAATCTCTGGGATCTTTTGCAGCCAAATTCACAGGGAACGTAAAACCGCTGTTGCATTTGCCGGCGAAGGCGACTATATCGCCGCAATCGCTGCGCTCCCATCGTCTAGCGGTCTAGGACGCCGCCCTCTCACGGCGGAAACAGGGGTTCGATTCCCCTTGGGAGTGCCACTTCCCCCCAAGTCGCACACATAGTTTTGATTTGCAGGCTGACCGTGCTGCGCTCCAGCGACGGGCAAGCTCCGTCTGGCAGGGTGTGCTACGAACACTTCTTATGCTTTGCAAATCGTTAAGCCTTGGCAACCACACTGGCGTCGATGCGTTGAGGTCACGAGAAGGCTCGGTTTGTGCCTTTTTGGGGAGCGGAGAGTTTTGGGGACCGGCGAGGATTCAGACGTTGGGCAGCGTTTTTGCGGCGATGAACTGGCTGCTCTGCTGCGGTCTGCGCCCGGCTGGGTCTGGGAAGCCGACGAAGCCCACCGGCTGACCTGGATCTCGGAGGAATTCGAGAGAATCACCGGGCTGAATCGTGGGCGTTTCATCGGCCGTTCGCGCATCACGCTGGCCCGCAATGCGTTTCATCCCGTCGGCGATGTCGAGGCCCATGAGAGACTGCTCGCGGCGCGTGAGCCGTTCAGCCAGTTCGTTTATGACCTGGAAGGTGGACCTCCCGACTGCCGCTGGATTTCTGTATCCGGGTTCCCGCTTTTCGATGACCATGGCCGATTTTACGGCTATCGGGGTGTAGCCTGCAACGTCACGCCGATGATGGAGCTCCTTCGCGGGGCCGCCGGGGCAGGCGATGGAGCGGGTCTGCACGAGCATCGCACGGGCAGCGGCGGGCATCTTGCAAGGCTGATGGCTGCGCTGGATGTCACCCGCGACGCGTTCTGCTGCTACGACGCAGACGACCGCCTGGTGCTCAGCAACCAGGCGATGCTGGACATGTATGCAGGTCTGGAAGACGTCATCCGCCCGGGGACGTCTTTCGAGGCGCTTTTGCGTGCCGGTCTCGAGCGCAGAATACTGTCTTCGGAAGGGCTCGAACCGGAGGTGTGGCTTCGCAGGGTTCTGGATCTGCGCAGCCGTGAAGAGGCCTTTGAAAGCGTGCTCCGTTTCACGGACGGGCGCTGGGTCATGCATCGCGAGAAGCGGACTGACGATGGCGGGGCCATTGGCATCTGCACCGACATCACCAGGCTCAAGCGGCATGAAGGTGCGCTGGCCGAGGCTCTCGAAAAGGCAAAGCTTGCCGAAGCCATCCTGGATGAACTGCCCAATCCGGTTTTCGCCAAGGACCGGGAACTGCGGTTCGTTCTGGCCAACCGGGCCTTCAAGCGTACGCTTGGCGACGAAGCGACTGAGATTCTCGGTCGGCGTGCCGCCGATTTCACGACACCGGAGCTTGCCGAGACATTCGAGAGCAGCGAGCGGCGCGTGCTCGAAACCCGCGAGGATTTCGAGGTCGAGGAAGACTTCGACCAGCCCGGTATCGGCAAGTACCGTATCGTGCGCAAATGCCGCGTGGAGACGGAGAGCGGCACGCCCTATGTGGTGGGGGCGCTGTTCGACATTTCCGATATCCGCAAGCGCGAGAACGATGCCGAAGATGCGCGCCGGCAGCTTGCCGAGGTTCTGGAGACGCTTCCGGCCGGTGTTGTCATCTACGATCGCGACGACCGCTATGTTCTGGCCAATCGCAAGATGCAGGAGGCACTGCCGGCCATGATACCGGCGATGCGGCCGGGAAAATCGCTGCGGGATGCGGTCGAGCTCGCGCACGATGCGGGATATTTCCGGCAAAGCGGCGATCCGGATCTCGATGCGCTTTATGACACCGATCGGGAAGCGTGGATCACGGGCTATCTGCGTTCCTATCACGTGCGTCATCGCATCTTTGAGCGCAGCCATGCCAATGGGCGCTGGGTCAAGGCCATCGATACACGCACCGAGGATGGCACTTTCGTTGGCGTGCGGGTGGATATCACCGAGCTGAAACAGCGTGAGGCCGAATTGCAGGCCGCACGCGAAGAGGCGGTGCTCGCCGACCGGGCAAAGTCCGAGTTCCTCGCCAATATGAGCCACGAAATCCGAACGCCCATGAACGGCGTTCTCGGTATGACCGAGTTGCTGGCAAAGACAGAGCTTACGGCCAAGCAGAAGACCTTTGCCGACATCATTCTGAAATCGGGCAACGCGCTTCTCACCATCATCAACGATATCCTGGACTTCTCCAAGATCGATGCGGGCCATATCGTCCTTGAGGCCGAGCCGTTCTATCTCGGAGAGGCGGTCGGCGATGTGGCAACCCTCATGTCGTCGCGCGCAAAGGAGAAGGATCTCGAGCTGATCGTCCGGGTGGATCCGGGCATCACGCGCGCCGTGGTGGGTGATGTCGGCCGCGTCCGGCAGATTTTGACGAACCTTGTGGGCAACGCCGTCAAGTTCACCGAAAAAGGACATGTTCTGGTGAATGTGAGCGGCAGCGACACGCCTGAAGGTGCGCTGGCGCTGCAGTTCAGTGTCACCGACACGGGCATCGGAATTCCAAACGAAAAGCTCCACCTGATCTTCGACAAGTTCAGCCAGGTCGATGCGTCGTCGACCCGCCGCCACGAGGGAACCGGCCTCGGGCTCGCCATCACCTCGCGCCTCGTCGATCTCATGGGCGGTGAAATCGGTGTCGAGAGCGTGGAGGGGCGTGGATCGACGTTCTGGTTCACGTTGATTCTGCCCAAGGCCGCTGGCGCGACCCCGCAACCCCTCGCACCCCGTGAAGTCTCGAACGCCCGCGTTCTTGTTGTCGATGACAATTCCGTCAACCGGATGATCCTCCGCGAGCAGATGGAGCACTGGGGTTTTGACGCCTGCATTGCCCGGGATGCCGGCGAAGGTCTGGATGTGCTGCGTGCGGCTGCAAAGCTGGGACTGCGCGTCGACTGCGTGGTCGTCGACTATCAGATGCCGGGCATGAACGGGCTGGAGATGGTGGAGGCGATGAGGGCGGAACGGGCAATCGCGGACGTTCCAGTGGTTCTCTTGACGTCCGTCGACCAGTCGCTTTCCGGCTTTGGAGCACGCGAATTGTCCATCGCTTCGCACCTGATCAAGCCAGCGCGATCTTCGGCACTTCTCGAGGCAATGGTTGCCGCCATGCAGCCGACACAGGCTGCAGCGCCCGTTGGTGAAGCTGGAATGGCGCGGGAACCCGTCCCGGAAGGCGCAACGCGATCTGCCGAAGCGGACGATGCGGCGCTGCAAGGTGATGGTGAGGTTTCGTCCGACATCGACGTTCTGGTTGCCGAAGACAATGAAGTGAACCAGCTGGTCTTCCGGCAGATCCTGAGTGAGGCAGGGCTGCGTTTCGATATCGTCGAAAGTGGCAAACATGCCCTGGAAGCACATCGGCGCAGGAAACCGCGCCTCATCCTGATGGATGTTTCGATGCCCGGTATGAGCGGATTGGAGGCAACGCGGGAAATACGCCACCTTGAACGGGAGATGCGGACACGGGTTCCGATCATCGGTGTTACCGCTCACGCCTTGAAAGGTGACCGTGAGCTTTGTCTGGAAGCGGGGATGGATGATTACCTTTCCAAGCCGATCAGCCCCAGGGCACTTCTGGAGAAAATCAACTCCTGGGTGAGTTTTGTGCACTCGAAATCAATCATTAAATGAGTAAGAAAATTAATTAACACACTGTTGTTTATGAGTTATTTCCCTCTGCTCCGGCTTTCTTGTGAACTAGCGCGATCGCACCATTTAGGGTGCCTGGTGTTCTCATTAAAGTTGAGACAAATGGTCGATAACCGATCTAGATTTTCCGGGCGGGCGGATGTCCGCAGGCCGTGGGTGATCCAAACGAGCCCCAACAGGATCTATCCGGGTTTTAAACCCAGCCAAGTGTGATTTGCCATTCTATATGGTCTTTCCCCCGCCCGGCTTTTTTGGCTCTGCCGTCCAGTGCGGTGTTCCTGCACACTTCAGTTGGCTCCCGCTTCTTATACCGGCGATAACCCAGCCGGTATTATCGCCAGGTGGGATCATCCGGGGCGATGTACATACTCGGTGTGATACAGATACAGAGCCGAAAGGGACATCCTCCTCTGGCAGCGCGGCTGTGCCGAAGGGCCTGCAGAAAAACAGCAGTGTCACACTGGCCTTGCTGTCCGTACCGTTGCGATCCGCAACCCGTTCCGTTGTCCGAAAAACCTGTCATTTCGTCATCGTAATCGGGCTGACACGGAAGTGTCATGGAACTGTTACACAGAGTTGTTATTCCGCTCCTCGACGCCGGCAGGGCGTCTGACCGAATTCCGAACAGGGAGCTGTCTCCAATGAAAAAATTCCTTCTCACCGCTTCGGCGGCCACGATCGCCCTTGCCGGTGCGGTCGGTGCGGCCGCGGCTCGCGATCAGGTGCAGATCGCCGGTTCGTCGACCGTTCTCCCCTATGCAAAGATCGTTGCCGAGAACTTCGGCGAAACCTTCCCGAACTTCAAGACGCCGGTCGTCGAGTCCGGTGGTTCGTCCGCTGGCCTGAAAGAGTTCTGCAAGGGCGTCGGTGAGGCCACGATCGACATCGCCAACGCATCGCGCAAAATCCGCGAAAAGGAAGTCGCAGCCTGCGCGGAAGCAGGTGTGACGGAAATCCAGGAAGTCCAGTTCGGTTATGACGGCATCGTCTTCGCCACGGATATCCAGGGTCCGGATTGGGCGCTCGAGCCGGTCGATGTCTACAAGGCTCTGGCGGCGAAGGTCGCTGTCGACGGCAAGCTGGTCGACAATCCCTACAAGAAGTGGAACGAAGTCAATCCGGATCTGCCGGACTGGGATATTGCAGCCTACATTCCGGGCGAAAAGCATGGCACCCGCGAAGTCTTCGAGGAGAAGGTGCTTGCGGCCGGCTGTGAAGTTGCTGGCGGCCTCAAGGCAGCCGAAGAGGCTGGTCTCGACGAGGATGCTGCCGAAGACGCATGCATCGCGGTCCGCAAGGACGGTGGCGCGGTCGATATCGACGGCGACTACACCGAGACGCTCGCCCGTATCGACGCCAACAAGACCGGTGTCGGCGTGTTCGGCCTCTCCTTCTACGAGAACAATGCCGACAAGCTGAAGGTCGCCACCATCAACGGCATCACGCCGTCGGTCGATACGATCTCCACCGGCGAATACCCGGTGTCGCGTCCGCTTCAGTTCTACGTGAAGAAGGCCCACATTGGCGTCATTCCGGGCCTCAAGGAATATGTCGAGTTCTTCCTCGACGACCAGATGGTCGGCCCGGAAAGCCCGCTCGCCGATTACGGTCTGGTTCCGGCTCCGGACGCGGAGCGTGACGCTCAGCGCAAAGCTTTCGAAGCTGGCGAAACCATGTAATCCGGTTTCCGCATGACAACGCAGGCGGCTCATGCCGCCTGCGTTCGATCTTTGCGGAGAGGTTGTGAACTGGACGCCCGGCCAGGTGCCGGAGAGGGGGCTTCGTGGCCTGGGGACTTCTCCTTACCATCATCGTGTTCATCGGCGTTGTCGGCTATGTTCTCGGCAGTGCGCGTGCAAAAAAGCAAAGTGCATCGGCGACCGAGAAGCCGCATTCGCGTGCGCACTATCATGGCTGGTGGGTATTCCTGCTCGCCGTTTTGCCGACGCTGCTTTTCATGGCGGCCTGGTCGGCTGGCAGCTACGCCTATGTGGATCGCGCGATCAGCGAACGCATGCCCGAACAAACCGCCGACAGCGCGATCGCAAGCCGCCCGCTCGCCCTGGGCATGGTCCGCAATCTGGCAGCCGGTCTGCGCAGGATCGAGGGCGATCCCGCCTTCGCCGAAGTGCCGGAAAGCTTCGAGGCACTGCGTCCCGTTCTTGCCGAACGCGGCGTGGCACTTGCCTCGGATACGCAGGACTACATGATCCCCATCGCACTCGATCTCAACGCCATGCAGGACAATGCAGCGTTGATCGGTACGGTGATCGCGATCCTTCTGTCGCTTGGCGGCGCCTTTCTCGGTCTGCGGAGCGTGCGTCCGCGCGGCCGGGCCAGGAACAATGTCGAGCGTGTCATTACCTGGGGCCTGCTAGCCGCCTCCACCATCGCCATCCTGACGACGGTGGGCATCGTCTTCTCGATGCTGTTCGAGACGATCCACTTCTTCCGCTCGGTGTCGCTGAGCAACTTCTTTTTCGGAACCGTCTGGGACCCGCGTTTCGCCGCTGCCGGTGCAGAGGCGCAGGAGGGGCAGTTCGGTCTCATTCCGCTGCTTGCCGGCACGGTCTATATCGCCTTCGTGGCGATGCTGTTCGCCGTTCCGGTCGGTCTGATGGCTGCGATCTACATGGCCGAGTACGCCTCCAAGCGCGTGCGTTCGGTGGTCAAGCCCCTGCTTGAGGTTCTGGCCGGCATTCCGACCATCGTCTACGGCTTCTTCGCCCTGGTCACGGTCGGTCCGTTCCTGCGCGACATGAGCGCGGCGATTGCCGGCGGCCCCGGCTTTATTCAGGCCCAGAGCGTTCTGACGGCGGGTCTCGTTATGGGCATCATGTTGATCCCGTTCGTCTCGTCGCTGTCGGACGACATCATCACCGCCGTGCCACGCGCCATGCGTGACGGTTCGCTCGGGCTTGGCGCGACGCGTTCCGAGACCATCAAGCGCGTCATCATGCCAGCCGCGCTGCCGGGCATTGTCGGCGCATTGCTGCTGACGGCTTCCCGCGCCATTGGCGAAACCATGATCGTTGTGCTGGCTGCCGGTGTTGCGGCCAACCTCACGCTCAACCCGTTTGAGGCGATGACGACCATCACCGTGAAGATCGTCAACCAGCTTACGGGTGACCTCGAGTTCACCTCGCCGCAGACACTGGTGGCCTTCGCGCTGGGCATGACCCTGTTCGTGCTCACACTCGGCATGAACATCTTCGCGCTGTACATCGTGCGCAAATACCGGGAGCAATACGAATGACCGACGCTGTCTACAAAGGGGGCGATGCTCCCCGCGCAGCCGCGCGCCGAGACATCGGCATCAAGAAGCGTTATGCGGCAGAGCAGCGGTTCCGGATGTACGGCATCATCGCGATCGCCATCGGCATCTTCTTTCTGGCCGCGCTTTTGTGGTCGGTGGTGTCCAACGGTTACACCGCTTTCTGGCAGAGCTCCATCAATCTGGATGTCACCTTCGCCGAGAACGTGATCGATCCGGACAATGAGCGCGCCACCGACCCGAACGCGCTTCTGACGGCCAATTATCCGAAACTTGCGACAGATGCCCTGGTGACGAAGCTAGGGGTCGATCCGGAGAACCGCAAGCTGGTTCGCGAGGTGGGTGGTCTGATCTCGAACGGGGTTCGCACCCAGTTGCGCGACATGGTGGTGGCGGACCCGTCGATCATCGGTACGACCCGGAATGTGTGGGTGCTCGCGAGCGGCGATGTGGATTCTGCCGTGAAGGGGCAGGTCAACCTCGACGTGGATGAAAGCCGCCGCAAGGTCTCCGACCAGCAGCTTGAATGGATGCGCACGATGGAAGCCGATGGCGTTCTGGAACAGCGCTTCAATTCGGGGCTTTTCACCCGCGGTGCATCGAGCCGGCCCGAAACGGCAGGCATGGGCGTCGCTATTGTCGGCTCGATCTACATGATGCTGATCGTGCTCGTCCTGGCGCTGCCGATCGGCGTTGCCGCCTCGATCTACCTTGAGGAGTTCGCACCGCAGAACAAGCTGACCGATCTGATCGAGGTCAACATCAACAATCTGGCGGCCGTGCCGTCCATCGTCTTCGGCCTCCTCGGCCTCGCTGTGTTCATCAATTTCATGCATCTGCCACGATCCGCTTCTCTTGTGGGCGGTCTGGTGCTGACGCTGATGACATTGCCGACGATCATTATCGCAACGCGCGCGGCGCTGCGGGCCGTGCCGCCGTCGATCCGCGCGGCAGCCCTCGGCCTTGGCGCCTCGCGCACACAGACGGTGTTTCACCATGTGCTGCCGCTGGCCGCGCCCGGCATCCTGACGGGTACGATCATCGGTCTGGCGCAGGCGCTCGGCGAAACGGCACCGCTGCTTCTGATCGGCATGGTGGCTTTCGTGGCCGATTACCCGACCACGCCGCTCGATCCCGCAACGGCGCTGCCGGTTCAGATCTATATGTGGGCGAACGAAGCCGAACGCGCGTTTGTCGAGCGCACTTCGGGCGCTATCATCGTATTGCTGCTGTTCCTCGCCGTGATGAACATCACCGCCATTATTCTGCGGCGGCGCGTCGAGCGTCGCTGGTAACGGAGTGGAAGGACATGAATATGCTCACTGATGCTGCTGTTGAAGAAGCACTGGATGCGAGCCAGAAGCCAAGGCCCCTCAAGATGCGCGGCGAGAATGTGCGTGTCTTCTACGGCGAGAAGCAGGCGCTTTTCGATGTGAACCTGGATGTCCTGGAGAACCAGGTCACGGCGCTGATCGGCCCTTCGGGCTGCGGCAAGTCCACGTTCCTGCGCTGTCTCAACCGCATGAACGACACGATCGATATCTGCCGCATCGAAGGCAGGATCACGCTCGACGAGCAGGACATCTACGATCCCAGGATCGACGTGGTGGAACTGCGTGCCCGCGTCGGCATGGTGTTCCAGAAGCCCAACCCGTTCCCCAAGTCGATCTATGAGAACATCGCCTACGGACCGCGCATTCACGGTCTGGCATCGAAGAAGGCGGAGTTCGACGAGATCGTCGAGTCCAGCCTGCAAAAGGCCGGTCTCTTCAACGAGGTGAAGGACCGTTTGCATGAGCCTGGAACGGGTCTCTCCGGCGGCCAGCAGCAGCGTTTATGCATTGCGCGCGCCATCGCGGTTTCGCCCGAGGTGATCCTCATGGACGAACCGTGCTCGGCGCTCGACCCCATCGCCACCGCCAAGGTGGAGGAGCTGATCGACGAGCTGCGCGAGAACTACACCATCGTCATCGTCACGCACTCCATGCAGCAGGCGGCGCGCGTGTCGCAGCGCACGGCCATGTTCCATCTGGGCAACCTTGTCGAGGAAGGTCCGACGGACAAGATGTTCACCAACCCGGATGACAAGCGCACCCAGGATTACATCACCGGCCGCTTCGGTTGACGCACAGATAAGGAACCAGATCATGGGCGAGCACACAGTCAGCTCCTTCGATGAGGAACTCGGTGAGATCGACCGCCTCATCCGCGATATGGGCGATCTCTCCGGTGCGATGACCCGCGCCTCAACCAATGCCCTGCTCAACTCCGACACTGCGCTCGCGCAGCGTGTCATCTCCGACGACACGATCATGGATGCCAAGCAGCGCGATCTCGACGAGCGTGCGATTACGCTGATCGCCAAGCGCCAGCCGATGGCGCAGGACCTGCGCAGCGTTGTGGGTGCCATTCGCATGGCAGCCGATCTGGAGCGCATCGGCGATCTCGCCAAGAACATCGCCAAGCGCGTGAGCGCGGTCGGGCAGAGCGCCACGCCGCGCACGCTCGCCCATTCCATCGATGCGATGGCAGGTCTGGTGCTGCATCAGGTCAATGCGGTGGTCGAGCACTATGTGAAGCGCGATGCCGAAGCGCTGATCCGGTTGCGCGACGAGGATGAGAAGATCGACATCCAGTATACGTCGGTGTTTCGCGAACTGCTGACCTACATGATGGAGGATCCGCGCAATATCACGTCGTGCACGCATCTTCTGTTCTGCGCCAAGAATCTCGAACGCATCGGCGATCACGTGACGAATATCGCCGAAAATGCCTATTATGTGGTGACGGGGGAACAGCTTCCGGTCCAGCGGCCGAAGCTCGATGAAACACAGATGACGGTCGATGCGGATGCGTAGACGGCCGTAGCAATGCCCTAGGAGAATGCCTTCCATGATTGCCCCCAAGGTCATGGTCGTTGAAGACGACGAACCGCTCTGCGTCCTGCTGAAATACAATCTGGAGGCCGAGGGTTATCAGGTAGAGATGATATCGCGCGGCGATGAAGCCGAGGTGCGCCTGCAGGAAAATGTCCCGGATCTGCTCGTTCTGGACTGGATGGTCCCGGCTGTGTCGGGCATCGAACTGTGTCGCCGGCTTCGCATGCGCCCGGAAACCGAGCGCCTGCCGATCATCATGCTCACCGCGCGCGGTGAGGAAAGCGACCGCGTTCGTGGTCTTTCCACCGGGGCCGACGATTATCTCGTGAAGCCCTTTTCGACGCCGGAGTTCGTGGCGCGTGTCCGCGCGCTCCTGCGCCGGGCCAAGCCGGAAGTGCTGTCAACGGTTCTCTCCGTCGGCGACATCGTGCTCGACCGGGAATCGCACCGCGTCTACCGGCGCAAGAATGAAATCCGTCTCGGGCCGACAGAGTTCCGTCTTCTGGAATTCATGATGCAGCACCCGGGCCGCGTTTTCTCGCGCAGCCAGTTGCTCGACAATGTCTGGGGTGAAACGATCTATATCGACGAGCGCACGGTTGACGTCCATGTGGGCCGGTTGCGCAAGGCTGTGAATCAGGGCCGGCTTCCCGACGTGATCCGCACCATTCGCGGCGCCGGCTACGCGATCCGTGAAGCCTGAGACAGACCGACACAAAAACCCCGGCGCAATTGCCGGGGTTTTTGCATGTCGTTGCAGTCGGTTCGATCACTTCATGAGCGTGCTTGCGGGCCTGCCATGTTCGTTCCGGGCAACCGCAAAGCTCGTCACCGGCTCAAGGGTGGCCGTCAGCTTGCCGTCGTCCGTAACGTCCCATTCCAGAACCGCGTCGTCATAGACGAGCGCCGGATCAACATAGACACATGTCGCCATAACACGCGGAGCCTCGTTTTCGAGCTCACGCATCGAGACGGGCCTTTCCGCCTCGCACTCCTCGAATGTCTCATAGACAGGCGTGGGGGCGGGAAGTTCGCGGCATTCGGCCATGTTGCCGGAGCAGCCGACAATCAGAAGAAGCGCAGCGATGTGTTCCATGGCGTTCTCCTTTCACTGTCTCCCCGAAGCGGAAGCCATGGATGGTCCGCCTCGCCGGGTGCCGCATTCGTTTACGTCATTGTCCCTTTGTTTAACCGCGTCTCCTCAGCAGCCCCATGATCAGGGAAATGGCAAGAAGAGCGAGGAAAATATAGAACAGGATCTGCGCGATCCCTGCGGACGCGCCTGCAATCCCACCGAAGCCGAGGGCGCCGGCGATGAGCGCGACGACCAGAAATATGAGTGCCCAGTAAAGCATGCTGTCTCTCCGTTTAGTTATGGCTGTTAAACGTCTGCGCAGGGAGATTGGTTCCCGGTCGAAAGAAAACCGGCAAAATAAAAGGCCGCCGTGGAGGGGCGGCCCTTCGGAAGCGGCGAAGCCAGCACTCAATCAGGCAGCGGCGCGTGCCTGGTGATCGAAGAACAGCGCCTGGCTGATCAGCGCCTTGACCATTTCGGGACTGAACGGCTTGGTGACCAGGAAAGTCGGCTCCGGGCGTTCACCGGTCAGCAATCTCTCCGGGAAAGCCGTGATGAAGATGACGGGAACGGTCGCCGCTTCGAGAATTTCGTTCACGGCATCGAGGCCCGAGCTTCCATCCGCAAGCTGGATGTCGGCAAGCACCATTTTCGGCTGTGTCTTCGCGAACATCTCTACGGCCTGCTTGTGCGTGCGGGCGTTGCCGACAACCCGATGACCGAGGCTTTCGACCATCTCCTCGATATCCATGGCAATCAGAGGCTCATCCTCGATGATCAGGATATCGGTTGCCACCTGGCGGGAGATCTCCTCGCTGGCCTCGTGCAGCATTGCGTTGATACCGTTGAGATCGGTCTCAAGAATCTCCGCTGCCTCCTCCGGCCGAAAGTTCTCGACCGCCACCAGAAGGAAAGCCTGGCGTGGACGTGGCGCGAGGGATGACAGATTGCTCGAGGCGCGCTGTTCCCAGGCAGAGGCAGGGGCGGTGTCGGGCACTGGCACATCAAGCGTTTCGAACAGCGATGTGAACAGCCTGAAGAGCGCGATCCTGTCGGTCGACGCTTCGGGAAAGATGCTCGTGTCGGCAATAAGCGCTTCAAGCACCGCGGCCACCAGGGCGTCACCGCTCGATTGAGAACCGGATACCGCTCTTGAAAAGCGCCGCAGATAGGGAAGGTGCGGAGCGATACGCGCTGACAGGGTCATGGATTTCAGGTCTCCCTCGTAACGTGGCAATGGGAACAATGTACATTTATGATGTGTGAAACGCCCGTTCCGCGAAAATGTTCCGCGGGGACGGAACGATTTCCGAACGGCGGCGTTTGGCAAGACACGAGACAGTGATGGCGCGGGGCAATCGCATATGTCCGGGCCAGTGGGAGACAAGACCTCATGGATGAAGACAGGGCATGAATTACGGCAAACCCAACACCCGAAGCGGCCTGGATAGGCGTGGCAAGGACGATGATCCTCTCGGCGCAAACTCCGAGATCGGGCGCAAGCTCAGGCAATATTACGACGATTTGATTGCGGAAGACATTCCGGATCGGTTCAGCGACCTGCTCAATCAGCTCGAGCAGAAGAGCAGTGCTGGTACCGCCGGAAACGAGGATTGATATCTATGAGTGTGTATCCGGGCTTTCGTGACGATCTTCTGGCTGCCGTGCCCAGTCTGCGCGCGTTCGCGGTTTCGCTTTCGAAGAATGCCGACCGGGCGGATGACCTGGTTCAGGAGGCGCTCGTCAAGGCGTGGGACAAGCAGGCAAGCTATCAGCCGGGCACAAATCTGAAGGCATGGCTCTTCACCATCCTGCGGAACGAGTTTTATTCTCAGATGCGCAAGCGCAAACGCGAGGTCGAGGACAGCGATGGTGCCATCACGGCCCGTCTCTCCGTTCATCCGCCCCAGGAGGGGTCGGTCGACCTCAAGGACTTCCGCCGTGCGCTCGAGCAGTTGCCAGAAGATCAGCGCGAGGCGATCATTTTGATCGGCGCGTCAGGTTTCTCCTATGAGGAAGCCGCCGAGATCTGCGGCTGCGCCGTCGGCACGATCAAGAGCCGTGTCAGCCGCGCCCGGACGCGGTTGCAGGAAATTCTGGCTATATCCGGTGAGAATGATTTTGGGCCGGATGCCATCTCCACCCAGATCACCAATTCGGTCTTCACCGCTTAATCGGATTGCTGTCCGGCCCCGGCAGGCGAAGAGCCGATCGCCTGCGCGAGCGCTTCGATAAGATCGCTGTCCTTGTAGGGTTTTTCGACAATCGCGACGCCGTTGAAGGTCTCGAAGACCTGATGGTTGGCGGCATAGCCCGTTGCAAAGATAAAGGGTATGCGCCGGCTTTGCAGAAGGCGGGCGAATTCGTCCGTCCAGTTGTCTGAAATCTTGATGTCGAGAATCGCGGTCGAGATGCGGCCCGCTTCGAGAATATCAGGCCCAAGCGCGTTGAATGAGGCGATGGTCAGCACATCCTCGGCGCCGTGTTCCTTGCAGAGTGCCTCTATATTCATGGCAATCATGGTCTCGTCTTCGACAAGAAGAACGCGTGCGCCGTCCAGGGTTTTCTTCAAGCGGGCATCCTTCCGAAGCCAGAGAATCCATTCCTTTTGAACTCTCATTAGTTGACTGACTTGTCATTAAAAAAAGACATACCCCTGACGGAACCGGACAGTCCCAGATGGCGTTCCACTTTATCAGCGGATTGAGGCAACCCGTGACAAAAGAACAAGAACTCACTCACAACAGTTTACCGTGTGAAAAATGTCCTCTGCGAAAGCGCAATATTTTTCGTGATTTTGAAGCCGACGAACTCGATTTCGTCGGTCGTTTCAAAAAAGGCGATCTCGCGGTCAAGAAGGGCGCAACCGTCCTGGTCGAGGGGGCGCACAATCCGCATCTTTACACCGTTCTTTCCGGATGGGGCTTTCGCTACAAACTTCTTGAGGACGGCCGCCGGCAGATCGTGAATTACGTAATGCCCGGGGATCTGGTCGGTCTGCAGGGCAGCCTGCTTGGCGAGATGAAACATTCCGTCGAGGCGCTCTCTCAGATGGTCCTGTGCGTGTTCGAGAAGGCAGAGCTGTTTTCGCTCTATCGGAAGTTTCCCGAGCTCGCCTACGACATCACCTGGATCGCGTCGCGCGAAGAATGCATGCTGGACGACAATCTGCTGACGGTGGGGCGGCGCACCGCGCTGGAAAAAGTCGCCTATCTGCTGGTGTTCATCCTCGAGCGTAGCCGGCAAAGCGGCCTGACAAAGAACGGTACGCTTTCCATCACGCAGCAGCATGTGGCCGATACGCTCGGCATATCGGTCGTTCACACCAACAAGACCATCGCCCGCCTCATGGAGCGCGGTCACCTGAAATGGGAAGACGGCGGTTGCCGAATTCTCAATCCGGAGGCCTTGGCCGAATTGGCGGGCTGGACGGCCGAGCGAGCGGGGAAGCGGCCTTTTCTATAGGCGCATGCGGCACGACCGGCCGTGCCCTTGAGCGCGGTCTGGTGGGCGCTGGAGGTTCTATGCCCGGGATGATGTTGCCGGCGACTGCGTAAAGCGTCAGCAATGCAGGGATCGCAATGAACCCGCCGATGGGTCCCCACATCCAGAGCCAGAATGCGATTGCCAGAAAAACGATGAAGGGGTTGAGCGTCATCCGCCGGCCGATAACGGTTGGCGTGACGAACTGCGCCTCGATCGCGTTTAATCCCAGATAGGTCAGCGGCGGCAGGAAACTCGCCGTCAGAGTGTCGAAAGTGCCAAGGCCTACGGCCAGCAGAACGCAGGCCATCACCGCCGGACCGATATAGATCACGAAGTTCAACAGTGTCGCCATGGCTCCCCAGAGGGCGGGAGAGGGGACGCCGAGCAGCCAGAGGGCGATGCTGACGGCGATCCCAAGCCCAATATTGATGATCGTGATCGACAGCAGGTAGTCCGAGACCGCGTTCTCGACGTCGCGGAAGATGTGGGCAACGCGCCAGCGCAGACGACGATTGAAACAGAGGCGCAGAATGGCCGCCCGCGTTTCATGCCGGGTGGCCACGAAGAAATAGAGACTGGCGAAGAAGATCAGCAATTGCGCGAGCAGCGAGGGGGCGAGCACTGCCACATTCTCCACGGTGGTGTCTTCCTTCACCGCTACCGTCACGCTTGAGCCCCCGGTGACAGAGCGAATCTGCTCCTGAAGGTCCTTGATCGTGTTGAGGGGCTGTCTGAGACTGGAAAGCTGCAACTGCAGTTCGTTCCATATCTGGGGCAGGCGGTCGGCCCAGGCTGTCAGCGGGGCCGCGATGGCGGTCAGAAAGCCGCCCACAAGCGCGATGAAGATCAGCACCACGACGACCGCCGAGACGGCCGGCCAGACGCCGATCCGTTCCAGGCGCGTGGCGATGGGGCCAAGCATCAGGCCGATGAAGACCGCGAGCGACATGGGCGCGAGGAGGAAGCGCCCATAGTGCAGCGCGACAATGAGGGCAAGCAGACCCAGAAACAGAATCGAAGCCTGCGCGCCATAGGTCAGCGCCATGTCGAGCGTCATGATATGCGAGCTTTTGCCCGGGCGGTTCCGTGATGCGTGATCCATGCAGTTTTTCCGGTGGCCTTTTCATGGAAAAGCGCGATGACGGGCAAATGGTTCCTTGGGGTCGGGAACTTCACGGAGTGTTTTGCGTTGGGCTGTGAGCGAAACATTGTGAGCGAAGCATGGGAGATTGCACATGGCAACGACGACTGCGAAATCCGCCCGGGCCCAGAAAAGCAGCGAGATCACGACAGGCGACCTTGAAAAGGACATCCAGCAGCTGCGCGCCGATATGGCGCAGCTCGTCAATCATCTGAAAGACATGGGTGGCCAGTCCGGAGAGGCGGCACGCAAGGCGGCGAGCGAGCGCATCGAGCATCTGCGCGGGCAGGGCGAAGCCGCCCTGAACAGTGTCAAGGACAGCACGCAGGAGCTGGAACAGGAGCTGGCCCGCACGGTGCGTGAGCGCCCATTCACCTCGCTGGCGCTCGCCGTGGGGGCCGGGTTTCTCATCGCCCTTGCAACGCGCCGCTAGGCCTTCGCCATGATGGCAAGGCTGTTGGCTTCACTGGCGGCCGGAGAGGTTTCAGGCGTCGTCAGGCGCATGCGGGTCGCAACGGCGCTCTATGCGCTGGCCGCGTTTCTCGGCCTGTTCGGCTTTGGCTTTCTGGTGCTCGCCGGCTTCATTGCAGCATCCCGGCACTGGGGTGTGATTGAAGCGGCACTTGGCTTCGGCATCGCATTCATGGCGATGGCGATGGTCGTTCTCGTCAGCCTGAAGGTCTGGAGCCGGATCCAGGCGCGCCGTGCCCGGCGCCGTCGGGTATCGGATGCAGGCGTGTTGGCCGGTACCGCAGCCCTGACGCTGCTACCCTCCCTTCTTTCGCGTACCGGGCGGCTTGGCACCATCGCACTGCCGGTTCTGGCCGTCCTTGGTTATGCGATCTATCGGGAAAATGCCGGTCGCGACCCCGACGACGAGTGACCGGGTGCTGCAGGTTCCTTCCTGCATTTTCTTGGAACTCTCTCCTGACCTCGGCATTGAACCAGGGAAACAACAGGAGCGGTGACCATGCCTGAAACCGAGAGAAAGACAACGCCGGAGGAAGCCCGCCAGGGGCGTCGAGGCTTTCCCGTACTGATGGTGCTGGTGTGCGGCCTCTTGCTGGCTGCGGTGGTCTGGTGGGGTGTCGAAGTCTACGGCCTGATGCTCGACGATCAGCAGGCCATAGAACTTCCTGCTGCCCAGGACGATCCGACCGGCTGATCCGCCCGATAACTTCCCAAAACATGTTAATCCAAGGAGAAACCCATGAGCGATGCCGCTGAAGTTCTCAAGCCGAAAACCCATGCGGAGAAAATGAACATTGGTCTTTCCCAAGCGGACCGAAAGGAGATTTCGGCCGGTCTTTCGGAGATACTCGTCGATACCTATCGTCTCCTGATCAAGACGCATATCTACCACTGGAACGTGGTCGGTCCGCTGTTCCACTCGATCCATGTGTTGACCGAGGAGCAGTACAACACGCTGTTCGAGGCGACCGACATCATTGCCGAACGCGTGCGGGCGCTGGGTCATCACGCGCCCATCCTCAGCGGCAAGGGCGTCGACACATCGATCGAGCTTCGTGCCTCCGGCCGTTCGGCGCTGGAGATGGTTCAGGATCTGGTCGACGATCACGAGGAAGCCGTGCGCAAGATGCGCGAGATCGGCACAAAGGCAGATGAAAAGGGCGACCTTGTCACAGCCGACATGCTCACAGACCGGCTGACCTTCCACGAAAAGGCGCTTTGGATGCTGCGCGCGATCATTGCCGATTGATGCATGATCCGCTTCCACGAAAACCCCGGTCGGTTCGTCCCGGCCGGGTTTTTCTTATGACGTCCGGTCGTCGCTTTGCGGTGTGAGCACACGCAGCGCCTTCGGGTGAAGGACGATCCGGGTTTCCTTTGGCAGCGGTCGGAGTTCACCGTCGATGGCGCATTTGAACCGGCGCCGTCTGGAACGGACGCGCACCGTCACCTCGGCGGCCTGATGAATTTCCACCTGTTCGTTCTTCCGCCAGCGCCCGATCCCCATATTGAGGAAGAAGAGAAGCATCTCGCCGCGTGTCCGCGCGTGGGTGATGTAGATGCCGAGCTGGCCACCATCGGGCCGATCGGCGAACGGCAGGCGCTGGCCTTCGCCATAGAGATTGTTTGTCACCGCCAGGTTCGATGTGGTGGCGAGCAGCCTTGTGTCGGGCAACTCCAATTCCAGCTCCAGCCTGGGCGGCCTGATCATCGTGACGAGGGCTGCGCGCACCGAGGCGAAGATCTTGCCGAGCCGGGAGCGGAACTCCATGCGCTCGCGCAACCGGATCAGCTGCGGGTGCATGCCGATCGACATCTGGTGCACGTAAAAGGTTCCGTCGGCCTCGGCTATGTCCACCTCCCGCACTGCGCCACGGGCGAGCGCGCTCATGGCCGCGTGCAGGTCCTGCGGGATGGCAAGGCTGCGCGCGAACAGGTTCATCGTGCCGGCGGGCAGAATGGCAAGGGCCTTGTCGGAATGAGCAAGCAGACCGGCAGCCAGCGAAATGGTGCCGTCGCCGCCACCCGCCAGCAAAACATCGGCTTTCTCGTCGCGGGCTGCCTCTTCCATCGTCGGCACGAGCTCATCCCCCGCACAGAGCCTGATCTCGAGAGAATGCCCTTCCGTTTCGAAGATGTTTTTCATCTTGTCGGCGAGCGCACTCGTGTCGAGGTTTCGGAGCGTTCCTCCATTGCGGTTGAGAACGGCCAGAACATGCATTGCGGGCTTCCTGAAGGTTTCGCTGCAGTTGGTCTTTAAGGGGGAGCCGAAGGAAGGTTCCAAAAAGAAGTCTGCCGGCGCGAGAAGAAAATGGCGGAACAAGAATCGGGGCGGCGCGTTCTAAGGATGCAAACGGCCACACACCAATCCTCCCTGGCAGGTTCGGTTCGGTGCGTGGCCTGTACAGAAACACTGCACACGGAGAGCTTATCATGTTCCGCAACCTTTTGGCGACCACCGCTATTGCAACGCTTGTCGCGACCGGCGCGGTCGCACAGACGTCGACCACTTCTGGAACTGGCGCACCGGCTGCTGCACCCACCGAGCAGCCCACTGAAATGGTGGTGCGCGCTGACGGCCACCTGGCCACCGATCTGATCGGCAAGACCGTCTATAACGGCACAGGCGAAGACGCCGAGAACATCGGCGAAGTCAACGACCTCGTCCTTGATGAAGAAGGTGAGGTAAGCGCCATTGTCGTTGGTGTCGGCGGCTTCCTCGGCATCGGTCAGAAGGAAGTTGCACTTGAGTACGATCTGGTCGAATGGGCCGAGCAGGATGGCGACCGCTGGCTCGTCGTAGAGACCACGGCCGATGCGCTCAAGGCCCAGGAAGAGTTCGACCGCTCTGCCTATCGCCCGATGCCGGCCGATGCAGAGGTATCGGAAGCGAAGCCTGCTTCCAGGGACGATCTGGCCAACGCGCCGGTCAAGGCTGACGAGAACGCGGAAGAGACCGCGATGGCGCCTGCCACCGACACGATGGGCGGCAACGAAGCCGCGGATACTGATGGTATGGCGGCGGCGCCCGCTCCGGAGACGGATGCTTCCACGGCGCCCGCCGGTCAGACGGCGGATGCAGAGCGCCCGGCGACCGATGACACGATGACGTCCGCCATCGACCGCTCAAGCCTGCAGGAGATGCCGGCGAACGAAATACGCACCGAGCAGCTCACGGGCACCACGGTCTATGGTGCCAATGAGGAGAATATCGGTGAGATCGGTGACGTCATCATCTCGCAGGACGGCGAGGTCGATGCCATCATCGTCGATGTCGGTGGTTTCCTCGGCATTGGCGAGAAGGAAGTGGCCATCGGCATGGACAATCTCGCCTTCATGACCGACGGCAACGGCTCGCTCTATCTCTACACCGAGTTCACGCAGGAAGAGCTGGAGCAGCAGCCAGCCTACGACGAGGCGAGCTATGGTGAGCGTCGCGACGAAATGCGGATGCAGGTTCAGTAATCTGCGCGTACCGTATTGAAACGAAGGGCTCCGTGCGATGCGCGGAGCCCTTTGTTTCTCTCGCATTGACAATGCGTTTGATCGTTGCTGCTTTCATTGACGCATTTTCGTTGCCATCTTGGAGCCAGCTGGCCTGTGCATGAAGAATGGCCAGGCGCGGAAAGGAATTGCCATGCTTACCCAGATTGAAGGCATTCACCACATCACCTCCATGGCGCGGGATGCGCAGGCGACGGACCGTTTCATCACCGATACGCTCGGCCTGCGCCGCGTGAAGAAAACCGTCAATTTCGACGCGCCGGAAGTTTACCATCTCTATTATGCCAACGGCACGGGCCGGCCCGGCACGGTCATGACCTACTTTCCGTTTCCCAACATCGTTGCCGGCAGGCGCGGGGCGGACGAGGTGGGAACGACCGTTTATGCCGTTCCCGAAGGCAGCCTCGATTTCTGGGAGAAGCGTCTTGAGGAACACGGTGTGACCGGTCTGGCGCGCGAGACCCGCTTCGGCGAAGCGCGCCTGCTTTTCGACGGTGTGAATGGCGACGGCTTCGCCTTGAACGAGATGAAGGGCGACGCGCGGGAACCGTGGAATGGCGCGGGGATTGCCGTCGACGTGGCAATCCGCGGCTTTCATTCCGCTTCGCTGGTGCTGCGCGACCGTCGCGGCACCGAGGCGCTTCTTTCGCTGATGGGTTACGAGCCGCTTGCCGAAGAGAACGGCATACTACGCATGAAGAGAGACGGCGGCAATGGTGCTGACCTGATCGACCTTGAAACCCGCCCGGATGCGCCCGTGGCGCGGCAGGGTGCCGGCTCTGTCCATCACATTGCCTTTGCCGTTGCCGATGATGCCGCGCAACTCGCCGTGCGTGACGCACTGGTCGCGGAAGGCTTTCAGATCACGCCGGTGATTGACCGGGATTATTTCCACTCCATCTATTTCCGTGCCCCCGGGGGTGTCCTCTTCGAGATCGCCACCAACGAGCCGGGTTTCGCCAATGATGAAGACATGGCGCATCTGGGCGAGGCCCTGAAACTGCCCAGCCAGCATGCGCATCTGCGCGAGCGGCTCGAGGCGTCATTGCCGAAAATCGGAGGCTAGCACATGGCGACCGACAACTACGTCTATCACCTGGCCTCGGCGGGGCCGGGAAAGCCGCTCCTGTTCCTCTTCCATGGAACAGGCGGCGACGAGCGCCAGCTCCTGCAGCTGGGTGCGGAGCTGGCGCCCGGAGCCGGCCTTGTTTCACCGCGTGGCGATGTCAGCGAACAGGGCGCGGCGCGCTTCTTCCGGCGCACCGGCGAGGGCGTCTACGATATGGACGATCTGGCGCGGGCGACCGGCCGTATGCGCGATTTCATCGCCGCTCATGTGGAGCGGGAGAGACCGGGTGCGGTTCTTGGCCTCGGCTATTCAAACGGAGCCAACATTCTTGCTTCCGTGGCCTTTTCCGCGCCGCAGCTCTTTGATGCCGCGGTGCTGATGCACCCGCTGATCCCGTTCGCGCCGGTCTGGGGCGAGGGTGCAGTGCGGACGCGGTTTCTGGTCACGGCAGGGCGGAAGGATCCAATTTGCCCGGAACGGCTCACCACACGGCTCACGGATTATCTCGAGGGTGCCGGTGCAGAGACCGAGATCGAATGGCATGAGGGCGGGCACGAAATCCGCCCGAACGAAACCGTGGCGGTGGGGCGTTTTCTGCTGCCGTTTCTTGAGGGAGAGTGAAAATGAGCGTGAGCGAATCCATCGTTGTCGAAGACACTGACAGCAAGGGGCGGTATCTCTATCGCGCCGACGGCCACGAGGCCGAGATGACTTTCTCCAAGGTCGGCACCAGTCAGATCATCATTGACCACACGGATGTGCCGGACGCCTTTCGTGGTCAAGGTGTCGGCCTCGCGCTGGTCACGCGCGCCGTGGAAGACGCGCGCGCCAATGGCATCAAGATCAGGCCGCTGTGCCCCTTCGCAGCCGCCCAGTTTCGGCGCCATCCGGAATGGGCCGACGTTCTGGCGCGCTAGAGCAATTCCAGGAAAAGTGGGAACCGGTTTTCCGTCCGGAATTGCGAAAAACAATAAGTTGGAGCGCTTTCGCGATTCAACGAAAAGCGGAAGTGCTCTAGGGTCACGCTGAAGGAAACGACACTCAGGCCGCTTCCTTCAACGTCTCCTCCCCCTCTTCAATGAAGGCCCGGTGCAGTGCCTTGACGGCTTTTTCCAGGTCTTCACTGCGGACAAGAAACTGTACGTCGACGCCGCGGCCCGTCTCCTGGGAGGCGAGCGGTTCCACGCCTGCTTCGTCGAGGGCCTTCAGGCCTTCCAGCATCACGCCGAGCCCGGTCAGGTCGCGCCCGATCACAGACACCATGCCGGCGCGACGCGCCGTGATGCGCGCGGCGGGATAACGTTCCGCGAGATCGCGTTCCACGCGACGCACGGATTTCAGCGTCGACTCCAGATGGTGGACGATCGAGTTGGCGTTGGAGCTTTTCGAGACGATGCGCACTTTATGGCGTGTGAGCGATTCAAGAATCGCCGCATCATAACCCTTCACGCCGACCATATCCTGCTCGAAGAGTTCGAGCGAGGTCACGGGCAGGCCGGTGACCATCTCGACACCGACACCATCGGCGGGTTCGGCATCGATCAGCGTGCCGGGATCCTCCGGCTCGAAGGCATTGGCAACGCGCAGCGGCACGCCGGCCTGGCGCAGCTTCTTTGCCGCCTTCGGGTGGATCGCCTCCATGCCCATGTTGGAAAGCTGGTCGGCGACATCGTAATTCGTGCGGCCGATCTTGCGCACATTCTCCGGTCCCACAAGGCGCGGATCGGCGCTCGAAAGGTGGAATTCCTTGTGAATGATCGCTTCGCGCGCGCCGGTCAGCGCCGCGATGGTGGCGAAGGTCACTTCGGAGTAGCCGCGGTCGAATTCGCGCATCAGCCCTTCGCGGCATTGCGAGTAGCCGGTGACGATGGGCAGCTCGCGTGAGAGGTTGATCTCGGCAAACGCCTGTTCGATGCGTTCGTTGAGGCTCGGCTGCGTTTCATCGCGCCAGCCGGTAAGGTCGATGAAGCGGGCGTTGACGCCCGAGCGACGCAGAAGCAGGGCCAGATTGTTGGCCGAATGCGCTTCACCCAGCGCCGAGAGGAGCTCACGGATCGTCTGCATGTGCTCGCCGAGCTGGAAATGCCCGTAGGAGCACAGGCGTTGCAGGTCGATCAGGCAGCCGCGCGCGCCCTCGATGCGTTCACGCACGAAATCGTCGGCGGCGTGGCGGTCAGCGGCCTCGTCAAACATCTCTTCATTGATCGCGTGCATGGCGCGGCTCACAGCGCTCAGCGCCTCCATCCACCCATGTTCGTTGTCGGCATGGGCGAACAATGCATAGACACCGGGTTCGCCTGACTTTTTGTGTTCCAGCAGCCTGTCCGTGATGCCGCCGAAGGCGGAGACGACGAAGACGCGGTTGTAGAGTGCATCGCCCTTGCGTTTTCCGATCAGGATCGTGTCGAGCAGCTCGCGCGCGCGGCTCATCGACGTGCCGCCGATCTT
The DNA here is from genome assembly GCF_056431025.1 of Nitratireductor lacus. Taxonomy (NCBI): domain Bacteria; kingdom Pseudomonadati; phylum Pseudomonadota; class Alphaproteobacteria; order Hyphomicrobiales; family Phyllobacteriaceae; genus Nitratireductor; species Nitratireductor lacus. The sequence goes on from NZ_JBWKMB010000003.1 coordinate 187,105, forward strand.
CTCGACGGTGTGGATGCCTCGTTGTTGCTGGTTGGTGCGACCCTTCTCGGCCGCACCGCTTTCTTGTCGGTCAGTCATGATGTCCAGTTCGGTTTTGGCTTATGCCAGTTTCCCGGTCTTGATTTCGACGGGGGTGGGTTCGCCGCGCTCTGCGAGAAAATCGGGGCGGGCTTTTTTCGCGCCATAGGGCTCTTCAAGCCGGTTTGATACGGCGTTGAACACGAAGAAGGCGTTGGAGCGCGGAAACGGCGTGATATTGCCGTTGGAGCCGTGGATCGTGTTGCAGTCGAACAGCACCAGCGTGCCTGCCTTGCCGGTGGCGGCGGTGATGCCGTGCTCGCTCGCGAGTTTGGTCAGCGCCTCGTGCGAGGGCACACCCACCTCCTGCTTCTTCAGCGAGGATTTGTGGTTCTCATCGGGTGTTTCACCCGCACAGGCGATGAACTGCTTGTGCGAGCCCGGCATCAGCATGAGAGGGCCGTTCATCGCATCATTGTCGGTCAGAAGCAACGAGGCGGAGACAGCGCGCATGCGCGGCATGCCGTCCTCGGCGTGCCAGGTCTCGAAATCCGAGTGCCAGTAGAATTCCTTGCCGGTAAAGCCCGGCTTGTAGTTCAGCCGCGACTGGTGGATGTAGACCTCGTCACCGAGAAGGAAACGGGCGACGCCGGCAACGCGGCGGTCGCTGGCCAGACGGTTGAAGAGGGAGCTCTGCTCGGGCAGTTTGAAGATGGTGCGCACCTCATCCGAGCCGGGCTCGGTGATCACGCTGCCATCCATCAGGTCACGCTCGCCATTGCGCATGGCGGCGGATTCGGCCTTCAGCGCCTCGACCTCTTCAGCCGTGAAAATGTCTTTGAGGATCAGGAAGCCCTCACGGTCAAACTGGTCGGCCTGCTGTGCTGTCAGGGGCGCATCGGGGCGCCACTGGCTCCATACGGTCCGGTCCTGGCGGGGCAGCCAGTGTTCTTCGGGCAGCCTGCTGGGGTAGGGATCCTGACGTCTTCGGTCACGTTCCTTCGACATCGCTGTCATGGTCGTTCTCCTTTTCTTTCAGGGTTTTCGCCGGCGGATGCATGAGCCCGGCACCCCGATGTTGGAGGGTGCCAGGCTTCAGGAAGGTTATGCATCCTCCAGCGCATATGAGCCGTCGGCCTGGTGCACTTCCTTGCCGCTTACCGGCGGGTTGAAGGTGCATGCCATGATCATCGGCTTTTCTGCGTCGGCGCGCAGAATGTGCTTGTCGTGCTTGTCGAGCGCATACATGACGCCGGGCCTGATCTTGTGGACCTCGCCAGTGGCGCAATCCTCGATGGAGCCCGTACCGTCGACGCAATAGACGCATTCAAGATGGTTCTTGTAATGCATGTGCAGTTCGGCGCCGGCGTGGATGGTGGTGATGTGGAAGGAAAAACCCATCTCATCCGACTTCAGGAGAAGACGCACACTGTCCCACCCTTCCGAGTGGACATGGCGTTCGGTGTTTTTCGCTTCGTTCAGGTCGCGCACGATCATATTCGTTACTCCGCTGCGATTTTCGTGTTCTGGGTTGTCTCGGCGACGGCAGACTGAAGAATATCCAGGCCGCGTGCAAAGGTTTCCTGATCGATGTTGAGCGGGCAGAGGATTTTCACCACCTCGTCATGCGCGCCGGAGGTCTCGATGATCAGGCCATCGCGGAAGCAGCGCTTGCAAATGTCGCTCGCCAGCTCGCCTGAGCCCACATCCACACCCATCATCATGCCACGGCCCTTCACGCGGGCCTCGGGCAGAAGCGCGGCGATCTCGCTGAGGTGCTTTTCGAGATAGGCGCTGCGCTCGGCGATCGTGGCGCGGAACGTGTCGTCCGCCCAGAATTTTTCAAGCGCCACGCGTGCGGTGACAAAGGCATGGTTGTTGCCGCGGAAGGTGCCGTTGTGCTCGGCCGGGCCGAAGACGTCATATTTCGGCTTCACCAGAACCGTTGCGAACGGAAGGCCGTAGCCGGACAGCGATTTCGCCATGGTGATGATGTCCGGCGAAATGCCCATCTCCTCGAAGGAGAAGAAATTGCCGGTGCGGCCGCAGCCCGCCTGAATGTCATCGATGATGAGCAGCGCGCCATGAGCGCGGGCGATCTCGCTAACCCGGCGCACCCATTCGCGCGATGCGGCATTAAGCCCGCCTTCGCCCTGCACGGTTTCGAGCAGGATTGCAGCCGGCTTTTCAACGCCGCTGGAAGGCTCCGAAAGCATCCGGTTCAAGAGATCGGCCGTGTCGATATCGCCGCCCATCGCGCCGTCGTAGGGGATGCGCGTTACATGGTTGAGCGGCACGCCGGCGCCGCCACGATGATAGCCATTACCGGTTGCCGCCAGCGCGCCGAGCGTGACGCCGTGGAAGCCGTTTGTGAAGGACACCACATTCTGGCGTCCCGTCACCTTGCGGGCGATCTTGAGCGCGGCCTCGATGGCGTTGGCGCCCGTCGGGCCGGTGAACAGGACACGATGATCCATGTCGCGCGGGCGAAGAATGAGACGCTCGAAGGTTTTGAGGAACTCGGCCTTGGCATCGGTGTGCATGTCGAGCCCGTGCGTGACGCCGTCGCGCTCAATATGCTCGATCAGCGCGGCCTTCATGTCCGGGTCGTTGTGACCATAGTTCAGGCTCGAGCAGCCGGCCAGAAAGTCGATGTAGTCCCGGCCTTCGGCGTCTGTCAGGGTCGAGCCGCTGGCTTTTGTGAACACGGTGGAGAAGCTGCGGCAATAGCTGCGCGCTTCCGATTCGCGTCGCGTGAAAATCTGTTTGTCGTCCGTCGTAACGGTCGTCATCTTTTTTCCTTCGGATTGTTCGGTCGTGCGGATTTTTGTGTCGCCGTCAGGCGGCATCGTCGCTCCGGGCTTCGTCTGCATTGCGCAGAGAAATCCAGTTTCCGCCTAATTCGCCGGATGCGTCTTCGGTGAACCGGATCGTCACCATGTGTTCGGTGGCATGCCTGCCATCGAAATGCGCATCCTTGCGGAAATAAGGCTCGTGGCTCAGTTGGCCGCCGCGCCTGCGGGCAAGCGAGGAAAACAGACCCCAGCTTGCCTTGTTGTCGGAGGTGATGGTGGTCTTGAGCGCCTGCACGTTCTCGCAGGCTTCCCGGTCGAGCAGTGCGGCGAGCAGCTTCTTGCCGACGCCCATGCCCTGGACGCTCTGGTCCACGGCGACCTGCCAGACGAACAATGTGTTGTCCTCGTCCGGCAGAAGATAGGCTGAAATCCAGCCGACCAGCGCGCCGTCGCTGCTTCTTTCGGCGGCAATGCATGTGTCGCCGAAATGGTCGCACTGCAAGAGATTGCAATAAAGGGAATTTTCGTCGAGCGGCTCGCAGGACTGGATGAGCCGCCATACGTCCGCGCCGTCTTCCTTGCGCGGGGGGCGATAGACAATTTCGGACGATCGCTTGCGTACAAGCTTGATATCAGTGGTGGCCATTGGTCTCCTCATAGCGCGCCGAATATTATGACTATCGAAGGATATTTCAACCGCTGGAATTGAAAATGGTTCCACGAGCTGCGCAAGCCCATGAAATGCAATGGTTTCCGAGGAAGATTTTATTCGCTAATCAAAATATCTTTTCTCTGCTATTTGTGTGCGAGTGGAGAGCGGCGACCGAGAATCGCCCCTTCGGCCTCCGAAGTCCTGGGGAATGGCGGCATGGAAGATCGTACTGAAACAAGCCTGATCGCGCTGCGGCGAATCCTGCGTGCAACAGAGCTCAACGCGCGCACACTTGCCCGGGCGACAGGGCTGACAACACCGCAGCTCATCGTGCTTGAAATTGTCGCTGCGGCAGGCCGGGCCACCCCGAAGGACATCTCCGGCAAGGCCGGTGTCGGGCAGGCGACCGCCACCTCTCTGGTCGACAAGCTGGAGGCGCGTGGCCTCGTCACCCGCACGCGCAGTGAGCGCGACAAGCGTGTGGTCTGGGTGGCGCCGACGGAAGAGGGCCGGGCGCTGTTGAGCGCTGCGCCCGATCCATTGCAGAAGACCTTTTCAGAGCAGTTTCAGGCCCTGCCGGACTGGGAACAGGGCATGATCGTTGCAGCCCTTGAGCGTGTCGGTGCAATGCTCAATGCCGGCGCGCTCGATGCCGCACCGCTGCTGGACGTCGGTGCGGTGGATCGCAAATAGGAGAGGGTAAAGAGGCATGTTCGGGACGTCGATGCAGCGCGAATGGCTGACGGATATTGTCGAAAGCCTGCCGTCGCTGGTTTTTGTCGCGCTGTGGCGCAGTGGAGCAGATCAGGAACTGACGGGCTGGATCGGGGCAGCGCTTGCCGCATGCATGCTTGTGGGCTTCCGTGTCTGCCGCTGGCGGTTCCACCCGGTGCTTCTCGGCATCAACATCCACCTTCTCGTGATCACGCCGCTGATCGTCGGTCTCTACCGTTTTGGCATGCCCGCCTGGGGGGACGCCATTGTCGAGGTCGCCTATAAGGGCGTTCTGATCACTATCTTCGTGACCGGATGCGCGCTGATCTTCACGCGCCGGGGCTTTATCGGCGTCGACGGGGCGCCGGGCGTTCACCGCCCTTATTCGCTGGCGCTTCTCCTTGCGTCTGCGATCACGATCCTCTGGTCTTTCTTCCTTGCCGGCGGCGGTCCTCTCACGACGGTCGCTCTCCCGGTCATGGGGCTCTTTGGGCTTCGTCGCTTTCTTTTGGCGCGACTTGCCGACCGTGACGGTGCAGCCGGTGCGCTGGCGCCAGTCGGAGCCGGCGCAGCGTTTGGAGCCGGCTCCATGGATGACGCCTGAGAGTGATCAGAGCCCGTCGATAAACGCCCGCACCTCGCTGCTCAGGCGTTCCATCTCGGTTTCTGCCCGGGCTCTCTCCTCACCGAGCGAGGCGATCCGGTTTTCCTGTTCTTCAAGCATGCGCATATAGCGTTCTGCCAATGCGCTTTCGCGGGGAACCGAGCCCAGATTGTCGCGGATGCGGGCCTGGTCTCCGGCGGTTCGTTCCAGCGCCTGCTGCACACTGGCGAGCGTGCGTTCGGCAGTCGCCGCCTCGCGTTTGAGCGCGGCGAGCGCCTTCAGCTTCTTCGTGGTTTCGTCGTCGGCTGCCGAGCCGGCCCAGACATAAAGCGCGTCGGCGCTGGCATCGATGAGGGCGAAGTTCTCCGTGCGGCTGCGCTCCATCACGGTCCTGGCGGTGGATTTCCCTCCGGCCTCCACAGTGGCGCGCAGGCGGTAATGCGTCGGTGTGGCGCTGTCGAGCGCGTCAGAGGTCATCTGCCATCCGTCACGGCGCGGGTGCTCGATCAGAACGGTGCGTTTCGCGTCCGCAGCGCCCTTGATCGCATAGGTCGTGGTGATCCGCGAAACCGTCGTCGTGAGCAGGATACCATCGGTGATGGCCGCCTTGCCGACGATCTCGTGCGGTTTCGTTTCGGTCGTGATCTCGACCTTGCGGTCGCTGGCGAAGCTTGCCATTCGGCTTTCGCCGGCGGGAATGCCCAGGAGCTGCGCATCGCCCACATAGCCGTTCGCCCCGTCATAGACCGTGACGATGCCGGGCGGCAGGCTTGCCTCGGTGTCGTTTCTCAGAAACACGGCTGCGACAGGGTGGATTCCGCCGTTTTCAGGCTGGAAGACCGAGACCCGCTCTGCCCGGACCTTTGCGTCCACGAACGGCACGGAAAGGCTCTGCCCTGCTGCGAGGTCGACGGCGTTCGGCAACTGGTAGGTGGCGCTCGTCTCGCCCTCGCGCGCCTGGCTGCCATTGGTCGGTGCCGAAGGCTCCATCATGGCCATATCCGCCATCGGGGCGGGTGCTGCTGCCCCGCCCAGGGCGCGCATGTGCCGGGGGGCGGCGTTCATTTCGGCCATCTCGATGCCAGCTGCATCGTCCGGCCGCGGCGGCGCGGCGTTGCCCACGGCAACGGGAATGTCCGGGCGTTCGCTCCAGTAGCGCTGATGCAGCCTCTGGGCGAGGGTCACCGGCGCGCCGGAAGAAAGCGTCAACCCGATGCCTTCCCAGTCCTCGCCGGTCGCGTTTTCAATCACCGCCCAGGCCTGCAGGCGGGCGGTCTCCTCTCCGGCCGAAACCAGCCGGTAGGCGGTCTTCCACACGGGCGCCGGCACCACATAGGAGAGGGCGATGTCGCGCGCGCGCGTTCCCGATAGCGTGACCGCCACGGAGCGGATGGCGTCGGTGCGCCCGCGTCCGCTCACCTTCGCCGCCTCCCGCAGCCGCTCCCGCATCGCCTCGTCGCGGATATCGAGCTGGGTGTCGGTTCCAAGCTTCAGAACTTCAACCGTTCCGTCCGCCGTCATCACCGAGAGAACCCGCTCGATGCGGGGGGCCGTTTCGCTGCCCGTCTGTTGCGTTTCGACACCGAGGATCATGCCCTCGACGGTGCGTCCGCCCGAGGTGGCGCGCACGGAGATGCCCTGAAGCGCAGCGGCCAGCGCCGGCACGGAGCCCATTTCACCGGGGCTGAAGGGCAGCCGCCGGAACGTCTCCTCGACCGGCGAGAGCCCGTCGAGCGTGACGGCATCGATCGTGCCTGCGGGATCGCTCACCACCAGGCTTTTCAGAAAATCATCCACCTGGTCGAGCGGAATGTCGATGCGCAGCGTGCCATCCCCGTCGATGCGGGCGGAGCGCCTGATCTCGGCCAGCCCGCCGGATGAGAGCGTGATTCTTTCGATTCTCCCGCTATCGATGATGTCGGCAAGGGCCGGTGGCACAGCCTGAGCAAATGCAAAACAGGCGCCGAACAGGGCGGTGCGGGCAATTTTCCGGTTCACGCCGGGGAAAGGTTTCGCTGTCACGTCATGTCTCCACGCTGCCTTGAGAAAGTCCTGAACGCACCTTCGTTATCAGTGTATCTGGATTGGATCGTGGCGCGTTTGGGGAAAAGTGCGCATCGCAGGCCGGCAGGGCGATGTCATCGGGCTGGACCCAGCAAAAATGGCGATCCCGACAGGATTCGAACCTGTGACCCTCAGATTAGGAATCTGATGCTCTATCCTGCTGAGCTACGGGACCGCTGAGCCCTCTCATAACGCGATGAAGCCGGTTCGCCAAGATCAAATGGGACGGCGTGCAGGGCGCCGTCCCCTGCGTCATGCCGCCAGGGCGGTCTCGGCCAGGCGCACCCAGTAGCTCACCCCGTGCGGGATGGCGTCGTCGTTGAAATCGTAGGCCGTGTTGTGCAGCGCGGCGCTGTCGCCATTGCCGATGAAGATGAAAGCGCCCGGGCGGGCTTCCAGCATGTAGGAGAAATCCTCGCCGCCCATCGTTGGCGTGATGTCGGTGTCCACATTGGCCGCGCCGGCAATCTCGCTTGCTATCGCACTCGCAAAGGCGGTCTCGTCGGCATGGTTGAACGTCACCGGATAGTTGGAATCGTAGTCCACCTCCACCGTGGCGCCATGGGCGGCAGCCACGCCCGCGCAGATCGCGCGCATGCGGCTTTCGGCATCGGCGTTCACGTCCTTCTTCAGGGTGCGCACGGTGCCGGCGAGCTCCACGGAATCGGGAATGACGTTGAAGGCGTCGCCGGCGTGGAACTTTGTGACCGAAACCACCACCGAATCGAGCGGATGCACATTGCGCGAAGCGATGCTTTGCAGTGCCGTCACGATCTGGCTTGCAGCGAGAATCGGGTCGACCACCGTATGCGGCATGGCAGCGTGGCCGCCGCGCCCTTTCACGGTGATCACGAACTCCGCCGTGGCCGCCATGATCGGCCCGGGGCGGATGGCGAACTGGCCGACGGGCAGGCCCGGCAGATTGTGCATGCCGAACACACGCTCGATGGCGAAGCGCTCCATCATCCCATCCTTGACCATCTCGTTGCCACCACCGCCGCCTTCTTCGGCGGGCTGGAAGATCACCGCGACACGGCCCCTGAAATTGCGCGTTTCGCAGAGATATTTCGCAGCGCCGAGCAGCATGGCCGTGTGCCCGTCATGGCCGCAGGCATGCATCCTGCCGGGAATGGTGGAGGCCCAGGGCCTGCCCGTCATCTCCGTCATCGGCAGAGCGTCCATGTCGGCGCGCAGGCCAATGGTCGGCCCGTCGCCGAGATTGCCTTCGATGATGCCCACCACACCGGTCTTGCCGAGCCCGGTCACAACCTCTCCGCAGCCGAATTCCGTGAGTTTCTCCGTCACGAAGCCGGCGGTGCGCTGCACATCGAAGAGAAGCTCGGGATGACGGTGGATGTCACGGCGCCATTCGGCGATTTCGGCCTGCAATTCCGCAGAACGATTCAAAATCGGCATGTTTTGCTGTTCCCTTCAAATTTTTGCCGGCATTTGCCCTTCATGACGAGGCGGGTTTCGCGCAGGTACCGGAGGGGCCGCATGCATCCCGTGGTCATCTTCCTGAAGTCAGCAATAGGTAAGATGTGATCACGCGTGATTGCAAGCTGATCCGGTTGGACCAGCTTGGGCTTTTGTTCGCCCCGCATCGGTATTCTGGAGCGCGAAGCAGGCGCCGGCTTTGTGGTTTTTTGCTATAAGTGCCCGGTTCGCGTTAAATGCACCCGGACGCGCCGATATGGAGCGAACGGGGCTTGAGGCCGGTCGTTGACCATCTGTCGCAGGCACAGGTGACAATAACCGGTATACGGGTCAACAACGGAGCCTGATATTTCAGGCGGACATGAAATTCGGATAATGCGCATGTGTTTCGCAAGGTTTGCCGCGCCGATGGTGGCCGGGGCAGTGATGGGGATGGTCGCGGCAGTCATGCCGGCGTCGGCAGGGCCGACAATCGTTCTCGACGTCAACAGCGGCAGGGTTCTGTCTCATGAAGACGCATTCCAGCGCTGGTATCCGGCATCGCTCACAAAGCTGATGACGGCCTATGTGGCGTTCGAGGCGGTCAGGGATGGCGAGCTGCAGTTCAACTCTCCGGTGACGATCTCCAAACGTGCGACGCGGGAGCCGCCAAGCAAGATGGGCTATCCGGCAGGCTCGGTGCTGACGCTCGACAACGCCATCAAGCTGATCATGGTCAAGTCCGCCAATGATGTCTCTACGGCGATTGCCGAGAACGTCGGCGGTTCGGTCGATGCGTTTGCAAAGCGCATGAATGCGGCTGCCCGCAAGCTTGGCATGTCCGGCACGCACTACGTAAACCCGCACGGTCTCTTCTCAACCGAGCAATACACCACCGCCCGTGATCTGGCGCTTCTCGTGCGGGCCATCCGCACCGAGTTCCCGCAGCACGCGCATTATTTCTCGATGGAGGCCATCCGCACCGGCGACAGGGTTTTGCCGAATTACAACTGGCTGATCGGCCGTTTTCCCGGCGCGGACGGCATGAAGACGGGGTATGTGTGCTCGTCCGGCTTCAATCTCGCTGCCACGGCCACGCGCAACGGCCGCACGCTTGCGACGATCGTGCTGGGTGCTCCATCGCAGGTGGAGCGCGGTGAGGAAGCCGCACGCCTGCTTGCCGAGGGCTTCAGGATTCAGAGCTCGGTCTCGCCCTCCATCACCGCGTTCGCGCCTTATGGCGAAGGCCGCAATGTGGCGGTCGACCTGCGCCCCGAGGTCTGTTCCGAAGCGGCGGTCAAGGCCCGGTTCGAGCGCGGTGACGACGACGGTCTCCTGGTTCAGCGCTCGCCTTACCTGTCGGCGATGGACCACGAGCCGCGCGCCGTAACGATCGCTCTGGGCGGCGCCACCGGCCCGGCACCGTCGGTGCCGCGCTATGCCGATGTGCCGATCCCCACGCCGCGGCCGGAATATCCGCTGAAAAGCGCCACCGCCGACACCGCGCAGGGTGGCTGATCACCATGTCCCGCACCATCGCGTTGACCCTCGTCACGGGTTTTCTCGGCGCCGGCAAGACAACCCTGATCAATCGGCTGCTGCGCGATCCGGCACTTTCGGACACCGCCGTGATCGTCAACGAGTTCGGTGCCGTGGGCATCGACCATCTGCTGGTGGAAGAGGCATCCGACGGCATCATCGAACTGTCGGATGGCTGTCTGTGCTGCACGGTCCGCGGCGCGCTGGTCGACACGCTTCTGGGGCTGGATGAGCGCCTCGCGGATGGCCGTGCAGACAGTCTCAAACGCGTTGTCATCGAAACCACCGGCCTTGCCGATCCGGTGCCGGTTCTGCAGGCTCTCGCCGCGCATCCGGCCCTGGCTGCGCGTTACCGGCTGGACGGCGTTGTCACGCTGGTTGACGCGATGCACGGGCGTGAGACGCTCGAAGCGCACGAAGAGGCGCGGCATCAGGTGGCGGTGGCCGACCGGCTTCTCCTCACCAAGACCGATGCGGTTGTGGCGGACGCGCTCTTCGGTCTGGAATCGTACCTCGCAAAGCTTGCACCGGGTCTCCAGCCGCTCGTGGCAGAGGGGATGGAGGCTGCTGCCATCATTGACTGCAGTGCGCTCGACATCGGCGCACGCGCCGCCGGGGCGTTGCGTGATGCTCAGCCATATCATCATCACGATCACGATCACGACCATGGACACGATCATGGGCACGACCATCACCATGACCATGGGCACAGTGCAGCCTACGACACGATCCTGCTGACGCACGACCGGCCCATTTCAGGCCCGGCGCTCGATAATTTTCTCGACCTTCTGCGCAGCCAGTGCGGACCGCAGATCCTGCGGCTGAAGGGCATTGTCGAACTGCACGGGCAGCCGGATCGTCCGCTTGTCGTGCAGGGGGTTCGACAGGTTCTGCACGAACCGCGCCTTCTGGCGAAATGGCCTGACGATACGCGCGGCGTGCGTCTCGTCATCATCGGTACGGGGCTCGACGAAGCCTATGTGAAGGGGCTGTTCTCGGCGTTCATGGGCGATGCGGCGGTCGACACGCCCGACAGGGCTGCCCTTGAGGACAATCCGCTCGCCATAGCGGGCTTTCGCCGTTGAACCGCGCGCCGCGTCGACGCAATTGGGCGCTGACCCAGTGTTTGGGAAGAATGTGGGACGGATATGTCTCTGATTTCTGCGCCGTTTAAAGTTCAGGTCATTTAACGCCACTGCTGACCGCCGGCTTGGATCGCCGTGCGTCCATGCGGACGCACAAAGGACGATCTAAACTGTAAATGGAGCATCGGAACAATCCGAAAACCGGATTCGACTTTTCGGTCCGATGCTCTAACCGCGTTCCACGAGAAAGCGATGCCCGCCGCTTGTCGCTTCCGTCTCCACGAGCAGATGTCCGTTCTCGTTGCAGAAGGCGGGAATGTCGATCACCGCCAGCGGGTCGGTGGTTTCGAGCCACAGTCGGTCGCCGCGCGGCATGCCGGCAAGGCGCTTGCGCGCTTTCAGCACCGGCAAGGGGCAGTTTAGCCCCTTGAGGTCGTATGTCTGCGGTGCAACCGTCACGGTCAGCGGCTGAAGATGTTCTGAATGCGGCGCCGCAGCGAAGGGGCCTGGCCACCCGTTGCCGGAGCCGGGACGGAGGCTGTGCGTTCAGCGCTCGCGTCCGGTCGCGGTGTCGGGCTCGGAACGGCGCCCTCTGTCGGCACCGGTGCCACGGCTGCGGCGGTGCTTTCCGCCGGCTCCTGCTGTTCAGGCTGGCCAGCGACGGCTTCCAGCGCATTCTGAAGGCGTGAGGCAGGCTCTGCCGTGTAGGCCGAAGCCGTGGCTGCAACGGCAGGTGTCGATGCCGGCTGAGGCGCCTCGGCGACCGCGGTCGGCGAGGGAATGTTGGGCGGCAGGCGCGAGACCTTTTCGCCCCGCGCGCGGCGTTTGCTCCAGTCCGCCACCAGGCGCGCTTCCTCGTGCCCGGCGATGGTCTCGGAGCGTGTAGCGGTCGACTGTGCCTTCAGGGCTCTGTTGAAAGCGATGTCGTATTGCGCCTGGTATTGCCGGTAGGCCGTAAGGAGCGATTCGGGCTGGCTCATCGGCGGGCATGCAGCGGTCGGCGAAAGACGCTCTCCGTCCGCGGCCTCACGGTTGAACACATAGCGCTTGCCGCACACATCCACCTTCGGCGGGATCTTGGTCAGCTCGAAGTGGTCGTAACCTTCCTTGAGCATTTTCCAGAAATCGTAATTCGGGTCGCTACGGTAGCGGGCCATGTTTTCAGCCGTCATGCGGAACGGAAAGGCCTGGACCTGGAACTCACGCTGCCCGCCCTTGAAGGAGTCGCGGGCGAAAGCATAGATTTCCGAGATCTGTTCGTCGGTCATCGAGTAGCAGCCTGCGGACGAGCAGGCGCCATGCACCATGAGGTGCTTGCCGGTGCGGCCATTGGCCTGATCGTAAGCGTTCGGAAAACCGATGTTGAAGGCGAGGTAATAGCTCGACTTCGGGTTCATCTGGCCGGGGCGGATCGTGTAGAAACCTTCCGGCGCCTGGCGGTCGCCCTCGGTGAATTTCGGCCCGAGCTGGCCCGACCATTTGCAAATGTCATAGCTGGCTATGATGTCGTACCGGCCATTGGTTTTGGCCTTCCAGACTTCCAGCTTTCCCTCTTCCTTGAAGATGCGCATCATCACGGGAGAGGTCTTGCTCATCCCCTTGGCCTTCATCGTCTGCACGACGCGCGCCGGCAACTGACGCTCGGCCTTCGGCGCGATGTCTTCAAGTGTTTCGTTGCATGCAGCCAGCGCAAACGCTGTCGACAGCAAGAAGGCGTATTTGATCAGGCGTGTCATGGATGGTTGTCGTGTCCCGCCTATTTGGCCCCCGTGCGGAGAATCTAAAATGGCACTCCGCTTATAGAAAATGAACCCTTATGCTTTCGAAAAGATTACCCGGCTCGTTAGGCATTGCAGCCATGCCGTGACCATTTCGTGGCATTTTGTCGGGCTTTGTGGCCTTTTCGCGGCTTCTAGGGGAGGAATGTTGTGCGCGCAAGAGGCTGAAGCGTGTTCGCGAGTTGGCTTTCTGCCCGGTAGATCGCCTTCGTGCCTATGACAAAGCGGTTAAATCATACTCAAACAATCCCTATTTTTGGCATCCGATACGCTTCTCTGCGCCATAAGTATAAGAATTTTGCTTTTTAAATAAGGAAATCGGCAGACCTATAGAAAATTTTTCTACACTGACTATTTGTGCCGCACCAAGCAACACGCAGGCGCAGGGCGCCGCTGGAGATTACAATGCGCAAACTGGCACTAGCAGCCGCAATTTTCGCCGCCACCGTTTCGGCATCCCAGGCAGAGACCATTCGTGTCGGCATGTCGGGAGGCTATTTCCCGTTCACCTTCGTCAAGCAGGACAAGCTTCAGGGTTTCGAGGTGGATTTCATCGATGCCGTGGTCAAGGAGACGGGTGACGAGGTGGAATATGTCACCATGAGCTTTTCCGGCCTCGTCGGCGCGCTCGAATCGAACCGCATCGACACCATCGCCAATCAGATCACCATCACGCCCGAGCGCGAAGCGAAATTCGCCTTCTCGCAGCCCTATGTGATCGACGGTGCGCAGGTGGTCGTGAAGAAGGGCAATGAGGGTGAGATCACCGGACCCGAAAGCCTCAAGGGCCGCTCGGTCGCCGTCAATCTCGGCTCCAATTTCGAGCAGCTTCTGCGCGAACTGCCTTATGCCGACGAGATCGACATCAAGACCTATGAGAGCAATCTCGAGCAGGACACGGCGCTCGGCCGCGTCGACGCTTTCGTCATGGACCGCGTCAGCGCCAGCCAGGTGATCAAGGAAACGCCGCTGCCGCTGGCGCTCGCCGGCCAGCCCTTCTCCGAGATCCGCAACGCGCTCCCGTTCCGCAACGACGATGAAGGCAAGGCGCTGCGCGACCGCGTGGACGCGGCCATCACCACGCTGAAGGAAAACGGCACGCTGACCGAAATCTCGCAGAAATGGTTCGGCACCGACATTACCCAGTAAACACGCAACGCCAATGAGAGCCGGGGACGATGAGACCGCTTGATCTCGACTACATGCTGGGGCTCGTCCCCGTGCTTCTCAAATATGTGCCGCTGACGCTCGCCATGGCGTCGGTGGCCATGGTTTTTGCGCTGCTGCTCGCCTCGCTGATGGCCATTGTGCGCGTCATGCGCGTGCCCCTGCTCGACGGCTTCACTCAGGTTTTCATCAGCTTTTTTCGCGGCACGCCGCTTCTGGTGCAGCTCTTCCTGTTCTATTACGGCCTGCCGCAGGTGTTTTCGTTCCTGACAGCCATCAATGGCGTCACCGCGGCCATCATGGGGATCACCCTGCATTTCGCGGCCTATATGGCCGAAAGCATTCGCGCCGCGATCCTCGGGGTTGACCGTTCACAATGGGAAGCGGCGCGCTCCGTCGGCATGACGACAGCGCAGATGATGCGTCGCATCATCCTGCCGCAGGCGGCCCGCATAGCTGCTCCGACGCTCGTCAACTACTTCGTCGATATCATCAAGAGCACCTCGCTTGCCTTCACGCTGGGTGTGACGGAGCTGATGGGCGCGGCACAGAAGGAAGCGGCCGGCAGCTTTCTCTATTTCGAGGCCTTCATTCTCGTCGCCATTGTCTACTGGGTCATCGTCGAGGCGCTGACGGTCGTCCAGCGCCAGCTCGAAGCACGGCTCGGGAAGGCGGTGGCGCGATGATCTCTGTCCGGGGGCTCACCAAGCGTTTCGGCGACAATACCGTTCTGGATGGCATCGATCTCGATATCCGTTCGGGTGAGCGTGTTGCCATCATCGGCCCGTCCGGCACAGGGAAGTCGACTTTGCTGCGCTCGCTCAACTTTCTCGAAAAGCCCGATGAGGGGATGATCACCATTGGCCCGGTAACGGTGGATGCACGCCGGGTCAGGGCCGCAGAAGAACTCGCGCTCAGACGACAGACCTCCTTCGTGTTCCAGAATTATGCGCTCTTTGCCAACATGACCGCGCGCGACAACATCGCCGAGGGTTTGATCACCGTCCGGGGCTGGGAGAAGGCCAGGGCGCACGCCCGCGCCGAGGAGATTCTTGCAACGATCGGTCTCGCCGACAAGGCGCAGAGCTACCCGGCGGCACTTTCCGGCGGCCAGCAGCAGCGCGTCGGCATTGGCCGCGCCATGGCGGCAGAGGCCGAGATCATGCTGATCGACGAGCCCACCTCGGCGCTCGATCCCGAATGGGTGGACGAGGTGCTGCAACTGCTGAAGCGCGTCGCCGATGCGCGCCAGACGATGCTGATCGTCACCCACGAGATGCAGTTCGCCCGCGACATAGCCGACCGCATCCTGTTCATGGATGGCGGGAAGATCGTCGAGCAGGGTCCGCCCGACGCGATGTTCACCGATCCGAAGGACCCGCGCACCCGCGCATTTCTGCGCAAGGTGCTTTGACCGGGCCGGCTGGTGTCACATGGTCGGCATGAGGCCGGGCACGTGTTCCGGAACGGCGATGATGGCGAGCCCCAGCCCGATCGTCATGACGACACAGAAGAACCCGCACTCAAGACCCGACGAGAGGGGACCGCGGCAGCACCGACGGCGCGCTTCCTTCTTGATGGGTGTGAACTCGTAAAGGCCCGCAGCCATCGTGACGATGCCCGCCATGGTGGTGCCGTGCGGCTGGTAGAGCATATAGACCGGCAGGCCGATCGCGGCCCAGACGATGAGGTAGGCTGCAACGAAGCCCAGAACGGCGGGACTGGAAGCGCCGTCTCTGGCTGTCTTCACGACGGTTGGTGCGATGCCGGGCAGCATCATCGCGGCCATCATTGCGATCCACATGGCGATGAAGGCAGGAAACGGGCCGGGCGAGGCAGCCGGTCCCATCTGCATGTCGCCCATCGTCTGTGCCATGAAGCCCCAGCAGAGGGCTGCCAGCCCCAGCGTTGCCGCAAGGGCCAGGGCCACGGGCAGCGTTCTAGTATTTGTCATGGTGGCGCCACCACATGCCCGTTTCATTGCGCCCCATGGGCGCGCGGTCGAGCCACTGATACATGCCCCACAGCCCGTCCAGTCCGCGGGCATAGGTGGAGTAGGTGTGGTAAACCACTCCGTCCTCCAGCACGAAGGTGCTGGCACCCGGCCTTTCGCGTGTAAAGGTGGGCACGTCGGTTCCCGTCATCGCGGCGGTCTGGGCAACGGGGCTGTCACCCTCCCAGGTCTGCATCGTCTTGCCGGCCAGTGTGTTCTTCATCGGCGGTTCGCGCCGGAAGTTGTATTCGATGCCCTCGCTTTGCTGCTCTTTCGTGAAGCTCACACCGAAATCCTGGTTGAAATCGCTCCGGCCGGAAGATGCCCACGGGAAGGACCAGCCCATCCGCTTTCTGAAAGCCATCAGCTTTGAAAGCGGCGCGCGGGATATGGCCATCAGGGTCACGTCGTGATTGGCCAGATGCACCACCGAGCCGTCAAATCCGTCCGCAATGGCCGAGCAGGAGGGGCATCCCGCCTCGTAGTCCGGGCCGAACATGAAATGATAGACAAGAAGCTGCGAGCGTCCCTGAAAAAGGTCCACCAGCGTGGCTTCGCCCGCCTCGGTATCGAAGCGATACGCCTTGTCGATGCGCACCCGGGGAAGTTGCTGGCGCTTCTGCGCCAGCGCATCGCTGCGTCTGGTGAGCTCTTTTTCTTCCTGCAGAAGCGCCAGGCGCGCTTCGCGCCATTCCTCGCGTGTTCCGATCGCGTGTGTGGTCATGGTTTTCTCCTTTTCTCCGCCGCCCTTCATCCGCGTCTTGTCGGTTGGCGGCTGTCCGGTAGAGTAGAGGCCGGTTTTCAGGGGTGAGAGTGACAATCGTGGCGCGATTTAGATGGACGCTCTGATCACGGCAGCGGGCCGTGCCCTGGCGGCGGGTGACCCTCTGGGCGCGCTCAATCGCATCGCCCTGCGCAGCGATGCGCCGGCGCTGGCATTGCGCGGCATCGCCATGGCGCAGCTTGGAGATCTGGATATTGCCAAGGCGCTCCTGCGTCGTGCCGGCCGTGCCTTCAGCCCGCGCGAACACAGGGCCCGCGCGCGCTGTGTCGTGGCGGAAGCCGAGATTGCCCTTGTCTCGCGCGATCTCGGCTGGCCGGAGAAGGCGCTTGAGCGCGCACGCAGAATGCTGTCGCGCCACGGCGATACCGTCAACGCCGCCTATGCCCGTTATCTCTCAGCCCGGCATCTCCTCCTGATCGGCCGTCTGGATGAGGCCGAGCGGGAGCTTGGTGCGCTCGATCCGGGGCTTCTGCCTCTGCAGGCGCAGGCCGGATACGAGATGGTGGTCGCCGGCATCGCCATGCGCCGCGTCGAGGCAGGCAAGGCGAGAGCCGCGCTGGAACGCGCCGCCGCGGCTGCAGTGCAGGCGGGCATCCCAGCGCTGGTGAGCGAGGTCGATGCTGCCAGGCGGGCGCTGGCGGCGCCGGCTGCCAGGTTGATCGCGAAAGGGCGTGAAGGGCTGCTCCAGCTCGATCAGGTGGAGGCGCTTTTTGCGTCGGATACAGTCGTTGTGGATGCCTGCCGGTACGTGGTGCGCAGTGCCGGCGAGACGATCCGGCTCGGAACACGCCCGGTTCTTTTTGCCCTTGCGCGAACGCTGGCGGAAGCCTGGCCGCGAGACGCTTCACGCGCAAACCTCGTGGCGCGGGCCTTTGGAGGCAAGGTTGCGGATGAGTCCCACCGTGCGCGGCTGCGGGTGGAGATCGGCAGACTGCGCGCGTTGCTGCGCCCGCATGCAAAGCTGCGTGCCACGAAAGACGGTTTCGTGCTGACCATCGCAAGCGGACGCGACGTGGCCGTTCTGGCGCAGCCTGTCGAAGACAGCCATGCCGATGTGCTTGCCCTGCTCGGCGATGGTGAGGCGTGGTCCAGCGCTGCCCTTGCGCTTGCGCTCGGCGTCAGCTCCCGCACCGTGCAGCGGGCGCTCGAACGGTTGAGGGAGGAGGGTAAGGTGCGGTCTTTCGGGCGCGGGCGGGCCTGTCGCTGGGTCGTGCCGACGCTGCCAGGATTCCCGACAAACTTGTTACTCCCTGCCAAAATCACCGGCGGCTAGGCTCGGGCCATGATCAACCGGAAAGGAAACGGATCATGACCAGATCAAGCGCAGACATCATTCAGGAATACGGCCCCTTCCCGGACGTGGAGGCCGTTCACGGTGTCACCCATGACGGGCAGAACGTGTGGTTTGCTTCGGGAGACAGGTTGAACGCAGTCGATCCCGGAACCGGCCAGATCGTTCGCTCGATCGAGATGACGGCTATGGCGGGCACGGCTTTCGACGGCACGCACATGTTTCAGATCGCGGAAGACCGGATTCAGAAAATCGACCCGAAAACGGGTTCGGTGCTGGCCAGCATTCCTGCACCGCAGGACGGAGGCTGCTCCGGTCTCGCCTGGGCCGATGGCGCGCTTTGGGTCGGTCAGTATCGTGATCGGAAAATCCACAAGATCGACCCGGAGACCGGTGCAATCCTGCGTACCATCGAATCCACCCGATTTGTTACGGGTGTCACCTGGGTGGACGGAGAGCTATGGCACGGTACGTGGGAAGGAGACGAAAGCGAATTGAGACGCATCAACCCTGAAACCGGGGCAGTGCTAACCCAACTGGACATGCCATCCGGTATGGGCATTTCGGGTCTTGAATCCGACGGCGGAGACCGCTTTTTCTGCGGTGGCGGAAACAGCGGCACCGTCCGGGTGGTGCGCAGACCGCAGCGTGCTTCCGCCGCCTGATCGAGACCTATAGAGTCCGGCCGATGGCGAGGAACTTCTCGCGGCGATGCTCGCGGTAATCCATCTTGCCGCTGGCCATCTCGGCAAAACCCTTCTCGATCTGGTCGCCGGCCGCCGCGATCACCTTTTCCGGTGCGCGGTGCGCGCCGCCGATCGGCTCGGGGACAATGCCGTCGATCACTTTGAGGGTCATCAGGTCCTGCGCGGTGATCTTCATGTTGGTGGCCGCATCCTTGGCGCGTGCGGAGTCCCGCCACAGGATGGAGGCGGCCCCCTCGGGTGAAATCACCGAATAGATGGCGTGTTCCAGCATGTAGACCTGGTTGGCGGTGGCAATCGCAATTGCGCCGCCCGACCCGCCTTCGCCGATAACGACGGCGATGTTCGGAACCTTCAGGCCAAGGCATTTGGACGTTGACTGGGCGATGGCCTCCGCCTGCCCGCGTTCTTCCGCGCCAATGCCGGGATAGGCGCCGGTCGTGTCGACGATGCTGATCAGCGGGATGCCGAAACGGTCCGCCAGGTCCATCACACGCACCGCCTTGCGGTAGCCTTCGGGCCGGGCCATGCCGAAATTGTGCTTCAGCCGGCTCTGCGTGTCATTGCCCTTTTCCTGCCCGATCACCGCAACGGATTCGCCATTGAAACGTGCAAAGCCGGCGATCACCGCATTGTCTTCGCCATAGGCGCGGTCGCCGGCCAGCGGCGTGAAGTCGGTGAAGAGCCCGTGCACATAATCGAGGCAGTGCGGGCGGTCGGGATGGCGGGCCACCTGTGCCTTTTGCCAGGGCGTCAGAGACCGGTAGATTTCTACCAGTGCATCCTTGGAGCGCTTCTCAAGGCGTGCGATCTCATCGGCGACGTCCACCGCTTCGCCGCTTTCGGCGAGCTTTTTCAGTTCAAGGATCTGGCCTTCGAGATCGGCAACGGGCTTTTCAAAATCGAGATAGTTGTACATTCACTCGCCAAATCGAACACGAGACACTGCGATAGAGGCATCTCTGGGTTGAACACGGCCTGCCGCCGGTAATGTGACGCTCCACATAACGTTCATGAAGCTAATCGGCAAGCGGATGGTGCTTTTGAACCAGCTCGGCAAGGCGTTTTTCAAGCACATGCGTGTAGATTTGCGTCGTGGATATGTCCGAATGGCCGAGCAGTTCCTGCACGGCGCGCAGGTCCGCGCCGTTCTGCAGAAGATGGCTTGCAAAGGCGTGGCGCAGCACATGCGGCGAGATTTTTGCCGTGTCGATGCCCGCCCGCGCGGCGACCCCTTTCAATTCCCGTGCAAAGACCTGCCGTGGCAGGTGACCACTCTCGGAACCGGCGGGAAAGAGCCAGGTGCTTTCTGCCCGGGAGGGGTTTGCTTTTCGCACCGCGAGCCAGGCCTGCATGGCCGCGCGCGCCTTGCCTGAAAGCGGCACGATGCGCTCCTTGCCGCCCTTGCCGCGCACGGCGAAAAAGCGCTCGTCCCGCAGCGCAACCGTGACCGGCAGGCTCACCAGCTCCGAAACGCGCAACCCCGAGGCATAGAGCACTTCGAGCAGCGCATGGAGCCGTAATGCGGCAATGTGTTCCGGGGTGCCCGGGGCGGCTTCGCGAGCTTCCGTTTCAGCCCGTTCCAGCAGGTTTCCGGCCTCCTCCTCGCTCAGCGTCTTCGGCAGGCCGCGCCCCTTTTTCGGGCTGTCGAGCACGCCTGTCGGGTCATCGCCGCGCAGGCCTTCAGCATAGAGAAACTGGAAAAACTGCCTGAGCGCCGAGAGCTTGCGGGTCTGGGTCGTTGCCGCAAAACCCTGAGCGGAGAGGGCGGTGAGGAAATCGCGCAGATCGTCAGCACCGGCATCCTGCAGGGCCTGTCCCTTTGCTGCGATGTGCAGGGCGGCGTCTTCCAGGTCGCGGCGATAGGAGGCAAGCGTGTTGTCGCTGGCGCCGCGCTCGGCGGCCATCATCTCCAGAAAGGCCTCGATCCGCGCGCCGCTGCCGATCCGGGAGGTCATTGTGACGGGTTCAGTTTATCTGCCGGGATCCGCACGCTCATCTCGCCGGTCTGCGGTTCCACGAAGGTCACGAGGGCGACCATCGCACCATAAACCAGCCCGGCCAGCACCGCGATGATCATCAATAGCCGAAAAAGCGTCGGCATGCCTTCAATGCCCCATTCTGACTTCCCCTGCCCAGTCCGTTTATGGGATGCCGGTCTGTCGATTGCAAGCGGGTAACTGCGTTGCCTGCCTGTCAAGCGCTTGACGGATCATGGCTTTTGTGTCGAAACCGGCAGGCAGAGGCGCGAGCATGACAGTCACCGAAAACCTACCCGTTCCAGATATCGAAAATCTCGCCCACCGGCTTGGCAGGCGCTCGCTTGTGTTCGTCGGCCTGATGGGTGCCGGCAAGACGGTGATTGGCCGGCGTGTGGCCGATGCACTGAAGCTGCCCTTCATCGACAGCGATCACGAGATCGAGACCGTTTCGCGCATGACGGTGCCGGACCTGTTCGCGGCCTATGGAGAGAGCGAATTCCGCTCGCTGGAGCGTCGGGTGATCGCGCGTCTGCTTAAAAGCGGGCCGCGTGTCGTTTCCACCGGCGGCGGCGCGTTCATGAGCGCGCAGACACGGCGGGCCGTCGCGCGCCGCGGCATCTCGGTCTGGCTGAAGGCCGACCTGCCGACCCTGATGGAACGCGTCGGCCGCCGCTCCAACCGGCCGCTCCTGAACAATGACGATCCCGAAGGGGTCATGCGCCGCCTGATGGACGAGCGCTACCCGCTTTATGCCGAGGCCGACATCGTTGTTCACTCGCGCAACGAGGCCAAGGAGGTCATCGTCGCCGAGGTGATTGCCGCCCTTGACGACCATCTGCAGAACCAGGCCCCGAAAGGGGAGGACGAACGCCGGAAGGACACCCGATCATGAACGATGTGAATGCCGCGCCCGCCAAAGTGCATGTTTCGCTTGGCGCGCGCTCCTATGACATCCTGATCGGGCCGGACCTGCTTCGGCGGGCGGGTGCGGAGATCGCGCGCCGTCTTCCCGGCGTGCGCGCTGCCATCATCACCGACGCCAATGTCGCGGAAAATCACCTGGCGACGCTTCAGGGCAGTCTCGCTGACGCCGGCATCGAGGCGACCGCCATCACCGTTGCCCCCGGCGAGCGCTCGAAAAGTTTCGCAACGCTTGAAGAGGTGGTGTCCGGCATTCTCGATGCGCGGCTCGAGCGCGGCGACATCGTCATTCCGCTTGGCGGTGGCGTTGTGGGCGATCTGGCGGGCTTCGCTTCCGGCATCGTGCGGCGCGGCATGCACTTCGTGCAGGCACCCACCTCGCTGCTCGCCCAGGTGGACTCCTCCGTCGGCGGCAAAACCGGCATCAACACCGCCCATGGCAAGAACCTCGTCGGCGTGTTCCATCAGCCGCAGCTTGTCATTGCCGATACGGCGGTGCTCGACACGCTCTCGCCGCGCGAGTTCCGCGCGGGCTACGCCGAAGTCGCCAAATACGGCCTCATCGACCGGCCGGAGTTCTTTGCCTGGCTGGAGAAAAACT
Organism: Nitratireductor lacus; assembly: GCF_056431025.1. Taxonomy (NCBI): domain Bacteria; kingdom Pseudomonadati; phylum Pseudomonadota; class Alphaproteobacteria; order Hyphomicrobiales; family Phyllobacteriaceae; genus Nitratireductor; species Nitratireductor lacus. The sequence continues at coordinate 209,213 of NZ_JBWKMB010000003.1, forward strand.
GGCAGGCGGTGTTTGCCGGCGGGTCCGAGCGGGTTGAGGCGATCGCGCAGTCCTGTCAGGCCAAGGCCGATGTGGTGGCCCGCGACGAGCTGGAAAAGGGCGACCGCGCACTGCTTAATCTCGGCCACACATTCGGTCACGCGCTGGAGGCAGCCACCGGTTATGACAGCGCGCGTCTTGTGCATGGCGAGGGCGTGGCCATCGGCATGGCTCTGGCGCATCGCTTCTCCACGCAGCTCAATCTGGCAAGCCCCGACGATGCCGAGCGCGTCGAGGCGCATCTCGCCGCTGTCGGCCTGCCGACCCGGCTTTCCGACGTGCCGGGGGGGCTGCCTGGCGCAGAACAGCTTTTGACCTATATCGCGCAGGACAAGAAGGTGTCGCGCGGCGCGCTCACCTTCATTCTCACCCACGGCGTCGGCCAGTCTTTCGTTGCGAAAGACGTGCCGACCAGCCAGGTCCTGTCCTTTCTTGAGGGAGCTCTTTCGCAATGACAGCCGAGATGTGGATCACTGGTGGAATCATTCTGGGCCTGATCTCGCTCTCCTTTCTCTTTTCGGGAACCGAGACAGGTATGACCGCCGTCTCGCGGGCAAGGCTCCATACGATGGAGGCAAATGGCGACGCACGCGCCGGCCTGGTCGACCGGCTGATCCAGCGGCGCGACCGGCTCGTCGGTGCGCTGCTGATCGGCAACAATCTGGTCAACATCCTCGCTTCGGCGCTGACGACCAGCCTGTTCCTGAAACTCTTCGGCGACGCTGGCGTGCTCTATGCCACCGTGATGATGACCGTTCTTCTTGTTATTTTCGCCGAGATCCTGCCCAAGTCCTGGGCGTTGGCGAAGCCGGAGCTTTTCGCACTCACCGTGTCGCCCTTCGCGCGCGTCGTGGTTCTTCTGTTCGGCTTCCTGTCGTCGCTCGCCAATGGCATCGTCCGGCTTCTTCTGGCCATCTTTGGCGTCGACCTGCAAAGCCGCGAATCGATGCTCTCAGCTCATGAAGAGCTGCGCGGCACCGTGGAGGTCCTGCACCGCGAGGGCGCTGTGGTCAAGCAGGATCGTGATCGCGTCGGAGGTCTGCTCGATCTGCATGAACTGGAAGTCTCCGACGTCATGATCCACCGCACCAACATGCGCTCGGTCAATGCGGATGAGGCGCCCGAAGTCGTGGTGCGCGAGATCCTTCAAAGCCCCTATACCCGCATCCCGATCTGGAAGGGCTCGACGGAAAACATTGTCGGCGTGGTCCACGCCAAGGACCTGCTGCGCGCATTGGGCGATGTGCAGAACGACTATACCAGGATCGACATCGCCAAAGTGGCGTCGAAACCATGGTTCGTGCCCGACACGACCACGCTGCAGGACCAGCTCAACGCCTTTCTGCGCCGCAAGGCGCACATCGCCATCGTTGTCGATGAGTATGGCGAGGTGGAGGGCCTGGTAACGCTCGAGGACATCATCGAGGAAATCGTCGGCGACATTGCCGACGAACACGATGTGGAGGTGCAGGGCGTCAAGCAGGAAGCAGACGGCTCCATCGTCGTGGAAGGTTCCGTGCCGATCCGCGACCTGAACCGCGCACTCGACTGGGACCTGCCGGACGAGGAGGCGACGACGATCGCGGGTCTCGTCATCCACGAGACCCAGACCATTCCGGACGAGAAGCAGGCGTTCACCTTCTTCGGCAAGCGCTTCATCGTCATGAAGCGTGACAAGAACCGCATCACAAGGCTGCGGATCAGGCCGCTGGGGTAACCGCCCGGTACTGCCGTATCACCAGCGCGTCGGCTCGCCCGGCGCTGCGGGCTCGATGGCCAGCGCGTGTACGGGGTCCTTGAGCTCTTCGGCAAGCAGTTCGTTGACCGCGCGGTGCCGCTCGACGCGGCTCATGCCGGCAAAGGCTTCTGCGACAATCCGCACACGAAAATGCGTCTCGCCGGTTCCGTCGAAATGCTCCTGATGGCCCGCGTGCAGGTGGCTTTCATTGATCACGGCAAGCCGCTCCGGCGAAAATGCGCTGGTCAGCTTGCTTTCTATCGTTGACTGGATGGACAATCGCGTCTCCTCACACCATATGGGGGACATCCCCAAATTCACGTTCGATTCAAGCGCTAGGTCGAACTTTGGCCAAAAGTCAATTCTTGTATCCCGGCGCTGAGCGGCCATACTTCCACACTGATTTGGTGACACGCAGTCCGATATGAAACCCTACTCGAAATATTTCGAGAAAATTCGCATTCGACCCGACCCGCAGGCGGAGGCGAAATCTCGCGCGCCACGCTGCCAGTGGGATGGCTGCGATGAGCCTGGCATGCATCGTGCGCCCGTGGGGCGTCACGCGGAGGGGCAGTATTTCCGCTTCTGCGTCGATCACGCACGGCAATACAACAAGGGTTACAACTACTTCTCGGGTCTCAGCGACACGGAAGTCGCGCGCTACCAGAAGGAAGCGCTGACCGGGCATCGCCCCACCTGGAAGATGGGCGGCAGTGGCGAGACGCGTGCAGCGGCCGATTTTTCGACCTATCGCTCGGGACGTGCTGCCTATCACAACCGGATGGGCGACCCGTTCAACATGTTCGGCGAGCAGCAGGCCGCGCGCAAGCCGCGCGAAAAGCGGCTGAAGCCGCTTGAGGCCAAGGCGCTGGAAACACTGGGCCTGGGGGCACAAGCGACTGGCGAACAGATCAAGTCGCGGTATAAGGATCTGGTGAAGCAGCACCATCCCGATGCGAATGGTGGCGACCGGGGTTCTGAAGACCGGCTCAGAAGCGTGCTTGAAGCATACCGTCTGTTGAAACAGGCGGGTTTCTGTTAAAGCGGGCGTCTGATAAGACGCGTTGAACAAAGTCTGATGAGACGCTCCGGAAAAACGAACAGTTCAAGCGATGCAGGCACGGGCCTGGCCGCTGGAGGCATGATGAACAAGATTGACCGCGATATCGCCAATTTGCCCGATACGACCGTTTCGGTGAAAGACACGTTCGGCTTTGAGTCCGACATGGTTGTGCCGGCCTATTCCGTGGCCGATTCCCACGTGCCGGATGTCGATCCCGACTATCTGTTCGACAAGCAGACGACGCTCGCCATTCTGGCAGGCTTTGCGCACAATCGCCGCGTGATGGTTGCCGGCTATCACGGCACCGGCAAGTCGACCCATATCGAGCAGGTGGCCGCCCGTCTCAACTGGCCCTGCGTCCGCATCAATCTCGATAGCCATGTCAGCCGTATCGACCTCGTCGGCAAGGACGCCATCGTCGTCAAGGAAGGCAAGCAGATCACCGAGTTCAAGGACGGCATCCTGCCCTGGGCCTACCAGCACAATGTCGCGCTCGTCTTCGATGAGTATGACGCCGGCCGCCCGGATGTGATGTTCGTCATCCAGCGCGTGCTGGAATCGTCGGGCCGCCTGACCCTGCTCGACCAGAGCCGCGTCATTCGTCCGCATCCTGCCTTCCGCCTGTTCGCCACCGCCAACACGGTCGGCCTCGGCGACACGACCGGCCTCTATCACGGCACGCAGCAGATCAACCAGGCGCAGATGGACCGCTGGTCCATCGTCACCACGCTCAACTATCTGCCGCATGACGATGAAGTCGCCATCGTTCAGGCCAAGAACAAGCACTTCCAGAACGAGAAGGGCCGCGAGACGATCTCGCGCATGGTTCGCGTTGCCGATTTGACGCGCTCGGCATTCATGAATGGCGACCTGTCGACCGTCATGAGCCCGCGTACGGTGATCATGTGGGCCGAAAACGCCGAGATCTTCGGCGATGTCGGCTTCGCCTTCCGCCTGACCTTCCTGAACAAGTGCGACGAACTGGAGCGGGCGCTTGTCGCCGAGTTCTACCAGCGCGCTTTTGGCGAGGAACTGCCGGAGAGCGCTGCCAACGTTGCGCTGAGCTAAAGCATTTTGCAGTCAGGTGGAAACACCTGACGTCCGCAGAAATGCGGAAAAACACACAGTTCCAGGAGGAACGGATGCGTTACCAGGGTGGATGTCATTGCGGCGCCGTGCGCTATAGCGCCGATGTCGATCTCAAGAATCCGATCACCTGCAATTGCTCCTATTGCAGCAAGCGCGGCAGCATTCTCGCCTTTACGCCGCTCGACAATTTCACTCTGGAAAAGGGCGATGACAGCCTGACGGAGTATCGCTTCAACACCGACACGATCGAGCATCTCTTCTGCTCAAGCTGCGGTATGGAATCCTTCGCGCGGGGCGCGATGCCGGACGGCACGAAAATGGCGGCGGTGAATGTGCGCTGCCTCGACGGTGTCGACCTCAACGGTCTCAAGCCGCAGGAATATGACGGCCGCGCCCGCTGAGCCGATCGCGAGAAAAGACGACCCGTGAGCCAGACCAACCGAAAGCCCGGACAACCCGCCGATGCACCGCTCGACCCGTTCAAGCGGGCCACCACTGCCTGCATGCGCGCCGTTGCCGGCGATCACGAGCTGGAGGTGTCCTTCTCCAAGGACAAGCCATCGCTCACGGGCAGCCGCGCGCGGCTTCCGGATCTGCCCAAGCGGGTGAGCGCCGAGGCGCTCACCGTCACGCGTGGCATTGGCGATTCCATGGCGCTGCGCCGTGCCTGCCACGACATCGACCTGCATCGTCGCCTCGCGCCGGAAGGCAATGAGGCGCGCGCCATTTATGATGCCGTCGAGCAGGCGCGCGTCGAGGCCATCGGTTCGCGCGCCATGCAGGGCATGGGCGACAACATCGCCGCCATGCTGCAGGACAAATATGAGCGCGCCAACCTCGCCGACGTGACCGAAAGGGCCGATGCGCCGCTTGAGGAGGCCATCGCGCTGATGGTGCGCGAAAAGCTCACGGGCCGCCCTGCGCCGAAGAGCGGCGAAAAGCTCGTGTCGCTCTGGCGCGACTGGGTCGAAGACAAGGCGTCAGCCGACATTGAGGCGCTTGCGAGCCAGATCGACGATCAGAACGGCTTTGCCCGCGCCGTGCGTGAACTCCTTTCCTCCATCGACCTTGGCGAGGACCTTGCCGAGGAGGAGCAGACCGAGGAAAGCGAGGAAGACAGCGACGCGCCCGAGGCCCAGGAACAGGCCGAGCAGAGCGAAGAGGACGAATCCGGCGGAGAAGAGAGCGAGGGCGAGGAATCCAGCGGCGAGAGCGAGGACACCGAGACCGGCGAAAGCGAAGCCGGCGATACCACCGCCGACGATGTTTCCGAGGATGACGAGCTCGATTCGGAAACGCCCGGAGAGGCGCGCCGTCCAGACAGCCCGTTCGACCAGGCCGCCCGCGATATCGACTACAAGGTTTTCACCACCGAGTTCGACGAGACCATCGGTGCCGAAGAGCTTTGCGACGAAGAGGAGCTCGACCGCCTGCGCGCCTTCCTCGACAAGCAGCTTGCCAATCTGCAGGGCGTGGTCGGGCGTCTGGCGAACCGGCTGCAGCGCCGCCTGATGGCGCAGCAGAACCGCTCCTGGGATTTCGATCTGGAAGAGGGCGTGCTCGACACGGCGCGTCTGGTGCGCCTTGTGATCGATCCCATGCAGCCGCTCTCCTTCAAGCAGGAGCGCGACACCAATTTCCGCGACACGGTGGTGACGCTGGTGCTCGACAATTCGGGCTCCATGCGCGGCCGGCCGATCACGGTGGCCGCCACCTGCGCCGACATTCTGGCCCGCACGCTGGAGCGCTGCGGCGTGCGCGTCGAAATCCTCGGCTTTACCACGCGTGCGTGGAAGGGCGGGCAGGCGCGCGAGAAATGGCTGAAGGATGGCAAGCCCGCCAATCCCGGCCGCCTGAACGATCTGCGCCACATCATCTACAAGAGCGCCGACGCGCCCTGGCGCCGCGCGCGGCGCAATCTCGGCCTGATGATGCGCGAGGGGCTTCTGAAGGAAAACATCGACGGCGAGGCGCTGTTGTGGGCGCACCAGCGCCTGATGGCGCGGCCCGAGCAGCGCAAGATCATGATGATGATTTCCGATGGCGCGCCGGTCGACGATTCCACCCTGTCGGTCAATCCCGGCAATTATCTGGAGCGGCATCTGCGCGGGGTCATCGATCTGATCGAGACCCGCTCGCCGGTCGAGCTTCTCGCCATCGGCATCGGCCACGACGTCACGCGCTATTATCGCCGCGCCGTCACCATTGTCGATGCCGAGGAACTGGCCGGCGCCATGACCGAGCAGCTAGCCTCGCTCTTCGAGGAAGAGGGCGCGCGCCGCGGCGGCGGCGCGGTGCGGCGTGCGGGCTAGTCTGCGTCCCTTGGGCCTGCGCCTGTTTCTTGCGGCGCTCACCCTTGCGATCGCCATCCCGGTAAAGGCTCAGGAACCGGCCATTCCCATGGCGGTCAATGCGGTGCCCATCCGCCATTTTGCCGTCGGTTCTCACGACACGCGTTTCGGACCGCTGGAGTTTGTCGGCGGTCTTTCCATGACCTCGCCGGTCGATCATTTTGGCGCGTTTTCGTCTTTTCGCTTCACCTCGCCCGGTGCCAGTCTCATCGGCGTTTCCGACACCGGCTTCTGGTTCTTCGGAACATTGACCCGGGATGCCGAGGGGCGTCCGTCCGGCTTTGCCGAGTTCTCCATGCAGCCCATGGTGGACGGCGACGGCAACTCCACCCGCGAGAAATGGACCACCGATGCCGAAGGCATTGCCGTCAGGGGCGAACTGGCGACGGTGAGCTTCGAGCGCGTTCAGCGCATTGCCGAGTTCGAGATCGAGCGCGATGCCATGGGGGCTGCCATCCGCGATCTGGACTATCTCGTTCCGCGAGAGGAGTTGCGCAGCAATCGCGGCTTCGAAACCATCGCCTATGCGCCGCCGGGCGGGCGGCTGGACGGGGCGCGTGTCGTCGTTGCCGAGCGCAGCATCGATGAGGATGGCAATTGCTTTGCCGCCATTCTCGAAGGGCCGATGAAGGGCGTCTTCACCGTCGCACGCTCCGAGGGTTTCGACATCACCGATGGCGCGTTTCTGCCCGATGGCGATCTGCTTCTGCTGGAGCGCCGCTTCACCTTCGCCAGCGGTGTGGCCATGCGCATTCGCCGGATCGATAGCGCAACCATTGCGCCGGGCAGGGTGGCCGACGGCCCGGTGCTCTTCACCGCCGGCATGGATCATCAGATCGACAATATGGAAGCGCTCGATGTCTGGCAGCGCGCCGATGGCGCGACCATGGTCTCGCTCATGTCCGACGACAACCACTCGCTCCTGCAGCGCAATCTCTATCTGGAGTTTCGGCTGCTTGGGGAGTGAGTGGCGCCCTATGGCACCAAGCACCCTCGCCCTTCGCCTTTCGGCAAGCTCAAGAAGCTCAGGATGAGGGCTACTTGAGCGTCGCCGCACGAAGCAACTGCTGAAACACGCGAGCATATCAACAGCCCTCATCCTGAGCTTCTTGAGCTTGCCGAAAGGCGAAGGGCGAGGGCGCCTGGCTCAACCCTCTCAGCCGCTGCGCTTCGCCTGCGTTGCCACTTCGTCCACCGCCTGACCATTCGCGCTGAGCACCACGCCAAACAGCGCCTCGGCCTCGTCCGCCGTGTAATATCCGAGCGCTACGTCCCGCAAAACCTTCTCCGGCGCGCGCTTCAGCGGATCGCCATAGCCGCCGCCGCCCGGCGTGCCGACACAAACCCGGTCACCGGCTTTCAGCGGAATATCCTGTTCCTTGGAAAGATGCGGCGGCACATGGGCGCTGCCATCGCGCCACACCGTCACCTCGTTCACCCTGCCGTCCCTGCCGCCGAGCACGCCCTGCGGGCCGGTGCAGCCGTGGTCCATCACGAAGGAGGCGCGGGCGTCGCCGCGCAGAAGCTCCACCTCATAGGAAAGGCCGAACCCGCCGCGATGCTCGCCGGCACCGCCGGAGCCCTCGCGCAGCGCATAGCGCCGGTAGAGCACGGGGAAGGCCTGTTCCATCACCTCCACCGGAGGTGATTTCGAGATGCCGATGGTGGAGCACCCATTGGTCAGCCCGTCATGGTCGGCATTGCCGCCATAGCCGCCGCCGGAAATCTGGTACATCACGAAATCGCGCCCACGCGCCGGGTCATGCCCGCCAAGCGCAAAATTTCCGCTGGAGCCGGCAGGCGCGGCGGTGACCTTTTCCGGCAGAGCCTTCACCATGGCGGCGAACACGGCCTCGGCAATGCGCTGCGAAACCTCTGCCGCACAGCCCGAGACCGGGCGCGGATAGCGCGCATCAAGAAACGTGCCCTCCGGCCGATTGATGATCAGCGGCTCGAACGCGCCGGCGCTCAGTGGCACTTCGGGAAAGATGTGGCGCATGGCCAGATAGACGGAGGAAAGCGTTGTCGCGAGCACGCTGTTCATTGGCCCAATGCAGGGCGGGCTCGATCCTTCGAAATCGAAGGTCAGCGTGTCGCCCTTCTTTTCGATGGCCAGCGCGATGATCAGCGGTTCGTCCACCACGCCGTCGGAATCCACGAAAGCCTCGCCGCGATAAACCCCGTCGGGGATCGGCGCGATCAGCGCGCGCATCTGTGTCGCCGCGCGGGTGCGCAGTTCGGCGATGGCCTGCCGCACCGTCTCGTCGCCATAGCGGTCGAGCACCTGCGTCAGCCGCTCGGCACCCACTTCCAAAGCCGCGCCCTGCGCGCGAATATCGCCGATGCGCTGGTCGGCAACGCGGATGTTGGAGCAGATGATCGCGTAGATTTCCGGGTCGAGTTCGCCCTTCTTGAAAAGCTTCACCGGCGGCAGGCGCAGCCCTTCCTGTTCCACCGCGGTGGCGGAGGCGGAAAAGCCGCCGGGAACCGCGCCGCCAATGTCCGGCCAGTGGCCGGTGTTGGAAAGCCAGCAGAAGATTTTCCCATCGCGCCACACGGGCATGGCGAAGCGCACATCCATGAGATGCGTGCCGCCGAGATACGGGTCGTTGACGATGTAGATGTCGCCGGGTTCGGGCGCTGCCGTCTCGCCACCCGCGATGCGCTCGATGAGCGTGCGCGTGGAATATTGCATCACGCCGACAAAGACCGGCAGACCGGCTGAGCCCTGCGCAATCAGCGCGCCATCCTCGGCGGCGTAGATGCCGTCCGAACGGTCGTTTGCCTCGGCGATGACGGGCGAGAAGGCGGCGCGCGAGAAGGTCAGGTCCATCTCGTCGCACACCTGCTGTAGCGCCGCCTGGATCACAGAGAGCGTTATGGCGTCGAGAGAAGAGGTGTCGTTCATCGGCCCGCTCCCACCGTGATGATGATGTTCCCATCGGCATCGGATGCGGCCCGGTCGCCGGGTTCGATCACAGTTGTCGTGTCGAGTTGTTCAAGGATCGCCGGTCCCTCGATCACCGCATCGAGCGGCAGCTTTTCGCGGGCATAGACCGGCGTGTCGTGCCAGTCGCCGGCAAACCAGACCTGTCGTTTTTCGTTCAGCGCTTCGGCCAGCGTTGCCACACGTCCCGCCGGGTCGATCAGGCTGGCAAGATCGATATCGGCGCGCACACCGATCACGGACGTGTTGAGATTGACGAGATTGGCGCGGATCTCCGGCAGCCGCACCTTGAAGCGTTTGTAATAGGCGTCCTCGAAAAGCGTCTGCAGCGTGTCCCGATCGATCTCGGGGCCGGGCAGCGGCACATTGATGAGATGCGTCTGCCCGACAAACTGCATGTCCGCCGTGTGCACGCATTCGATGCGTTCCGGCTGCACCGTCTCTTCCGCGATCAGCGCCTCGCCCTCGGCGCGCTGCTCTTCGAGCACGCTTTTGACCAGCGCCACGTCGAGGCTCGCGACAGGCCGGTTCACCGTGCGCACGAAATCGTGCCTGAGGTCCGCCACCACGCAGCCAAGCGCGTTGGTGATGCCGGGGCGCGCCGGCACCATCACGCGCGGAATGCCCAGTTCGCGGGCAAGGGCCGCCGCGTGCAGCGGCCCCGCGCCGCCAAAGGCAAACAGCGCAAAGTCGCGCGGGTCGTGCCCCTTGCCGAGCGAAACCATGCGGATCGCGCCCGCCATCTTGATATTGGCGATCTGCAGCACCGCTCCCGCCGCTTCCACGCCGGAAAGTCCCAGACGGCTTCCAAGCCTGTCTGCAAAGATCGCCTCCACATCGGAAACGGAAACCGGATTGTCGACCGAGAGAAGTTTTTTCGAGTTCAGCCGGCCCAGAAGAAGATTGGCGTCGGAGATGGTCGGCTCCGTGCCGCCACGGCCATAGCAGATCGGGCCGGGCTTTGCGCCCGCACTCTGCGGCCCCACTTCCAGAAGCCCCGCATCGTTGACGCGCGCGATCGAGCCGCCGCCGGCACCGACTGTATGCACGTCCACCATGGGCACGTGGATCGGCATGGCATATTCCACCTCGATCTCGTTGGAGACGGCAGGCTGCGCCCCGCGCACCAGCGCCACGTCGGTGGAGGTGCCGCCCATATCGTAGGTGATGAGATTGTCGACGCCCGCCCGCCGCGCGGTAAAGGCGGCGGCCATCACGCCCGAGGCCGGGCCGGACATCACCGTCTTGGCGGCCTCACGGGCCACATGGGCAGCCGAAATCATGCCGCCATTGCCGTTCATCACCAGAAAGTCGCGCGCATAGCCGAGCTCTCGCAGCTCATTGGAAAGCCGGGCGACATAGCGCTCCAGGATCGGCTGCACCGAGGCGTTGACGGCGGCCGTCACGCCGCGCTCGAATTCGCGCGCTTCCGACAGAAGTGCATGTCCAGTGGTGATGTAATTGTTGGGCCAGATCTCGGCGGCGATTTCGGCAGCGCGCTTCTCATGCGCCGGGTTCGCATAGGCATGCAGGAAGTGGATCACCAGCGAAACGCAGCCCGCTTCGAGCAGCGCCTTCACCGCCGCGCGCACGCCATCCTCATCGACCGGTGTGAGCACATTGCCGGCGGCGTCCATGCGCTCATCCACTTCGAGCCGCAGGTTGCGCGGCACCACCGGAGTGAAGGTTCCTGTCATGCCATAGGCCTGTGGCCGTGTGCGGCGGCCAAGCTCGATGATGTCGCGGAAACCGGCGGTGGTGATCATGCCGGTTCTGGCAAGCTGCCGCTCCAGCACCGCATTGGTCGTGGTGGTCGTGCCATGCACGATCAGGCCGATCTCGGAGGCCGGAACCTCCGTCTCGCGGATGGCGTTGACGACGCCGAAGGCCTGGTTCTCGATGGTGGTCGGGGTCTTGGCGACACACACACGAGGCCCCATATCCGACCCTTCGCGTGTGTCGATCAGGATCAGGTCAGTGAAGGTGCCGCCCACATCGATGCCGGCGACCACAGAACCCGAATTGATGCCTTTTTTCTCATTCATTGGGAAAATCCGGAATGCGAAACCTTTTTTGACCCGACGATATGAAATAGGTGTCGAACGCTCGAAACTTGACGTCAAATTCATTTGTATACTAATAATCTCGGTAGGCAAGAGCCGCCATTAATGCCGTGATTTGAGTTTGCGTCCGCACCCGAAACAGGCATAGAGACTTCCGATCGAACGAGGAAAGTACCGATGGACAGCGCTGCGCTCCGCGAAACCGAGGCCGAAAAGACCACCGAATTCCCGATTCCCGCCGGCTGTTTTGCCGAGCGTGTAACGTCGGTGAAGCATTATACGGACAATCTGTTCGCCTTCCGCATCACCCGTCCGCAGAGCTTCCGTTTCCGCTCCGGCGAGTTCGTGATGATCGGCCTGCCCAATGCGGAAAAGCCGGTGTTTCGCGCCTATTCCATCGCCAGTCCCGCCTGGGACGAGGAAGTGGAGTTCTTCTCCATCAAGGTGCCGGATGGTCCGCTGACCCAGCATCTGCAGAAGATCCAGCCCGGCGACACGGTGCTCATGCGTCAGAAGTCCACGGGCACGCTGGTCAATGATGCGCTGACGCCGGCGAAAAACCTCTACATGATCTCCACCGGCACGGGCATCGCGCCCTTTGCGAGCCTGATCCGCGATCCGGAGACCTATGAGAAGTTCGACAACATCATTCTCACCCACACCTGCCGCGACGTGGCCGAGCTCGACTACGGCAAGGAACTGGTGACCGCTCTCAGGGACGATCCGCTGATCGGCGAGCTGGTCGACGGGCGCCTGACCCATTTCACTTCCACCACGCGCGAAACCTCGCCCGTGATGGGCCGCATCACGACGCTGATCGAGAATGGCGGTCTGTTCAAGGCGCTCGGCACCGAGCCGTTCAACCGCGAGAACGACCGCGTGATGATCTGCGGCTCCATGGCCATGCTCAAGGATGTGAAGGCACTGGTCGAGAAGGCGGGCCTCAAGGAAGGCTCCAACGCCGAGCCGGCCGATTTCGTCGTCGAACGCGCTTTCGTCGGCTGATTGCTCTTGCATTGAGGTTACGAAGGAGGTGCGGCTAACGCCTCATTCCCCTTTGCCCTACCGGCTGACGCGTCTGAGCACCTCAATGCAAACCCCTGCCTCGTCATCCGATGGCTTACCATAGGATCCATGCCGTCGCGCAGGCGCAGGCGCAATAGAGACGAGCGTTCTTCAGAAGCTGCGGTTTATGCTTGATGTTCAGGCATGGGTCCTCGGTTCAGGACCGAGGATGACGAAGAGAGCGGGGTGGCAGGCGGATAGACGTTGGTGGCAGGCCCTTCACCAAAAGAAAACGGCCCGGCATCGCTGCCGGGCCGCCAGACCTCACATCAAGCCAGTGGCTTACTGCTCGAGGTAGTCGTATTTGCCGCCTTTCCACTCGTAGAAGACATAGCCCGGCAGCGTGACGTCGCCCTTGTCGTCGAAGGACAGGTCGCCGAGAACGGTCGAGAACGTGCCGTCATTGAGTGCGGCAACGACCGGATCGTAGTCGGTGGAACCGGCTGCCTCGACGGCATCCTTCCATGCCTGGATGGCGGCATAGGTGTAGAGCGCATAGCCTTCAGCCGTCTTGCCGGCGGCAAGCAGCTTGTCGACGACCGGCTTTGCGATCTCGTTCTTGCGCGGATCGGGCGAGAAGGTCATCAGCGTGCCCTCACCCGCATCGCCGGTGATGGCCCAGTACTCGTCGGTGACGAGCGCGTCACCGGAGACGAGCACCGTGTCCATGCCCTGCTCGCGCATCTGGCGCGCCATGAGGCCGGCTTCCGTGTGGTAGCCGCCGACATAGAGAACGCCAATGCCTTCCTGCTTCAGCTTGGAGACGAGCGCGGTGTAGTCCTTTTCACCGGCGGTGTAGGCTTCGTAGAGAGCCGGCTTGCCGCCAGCAGCCTCGTAAGCCGCCATGGTCGCGTCGGCGAGACCCTTGCCGTAGGCGGTCTTGTCGTGGACGAAGGCCACCTTCTTGTCGCCGAAGTTCTCGACGAGGAACTTGCCTGCCACATCACCCTGCTGGTCGTCACGACCGCAGACGCGGAAGATGCCCGGGCCGGGCCGGTTGTCGGTGAAAGCCGGGTTGGTGGAAGCCGGCGAGATCTGGATAATGCCTTCCTCGGCATAGACCGACGATGCCGGGATGGACGAACCCGAGCAGAAGTGGCCTGCAACGAAGGAAACGCCGGAGCCTGCGAACTGGTTGGCAACAGCGACAGCCTGCTTGGGATCGCAGGCGTCATCACCCACTTCCAGCTTCAGCATCTCGCCGTTGACACCGCCGGCTTCGTTGATGTCGGCAATGGCCTGTTCAGCGCCGGCCTTCATCTGCTCACCGAAGGAAGCATATTGACCCGTCATGGGGCCAGCGACTGCGATCGTGATGTCCGCCCAGGCGGAACCGGTCATCATGAGGCTGAGTGCTGCGCCAGCCATAAGTGCCTTTTTCATGACTTCTCCCTTTAAAACACCAGAAGTTCCCTTGGCTCTCCGGAAATGGTGTTTGGTTTTCCGGTTTGGCCTTTGCGGACCGCACCGGCCCGCTTAATCGGCATGAAACCCCAATTCAAAAAAGAAATAAAGGCTTCATACCAGTTAATCATGAATCCGTTCAGCCTGAACGCTGCCAGCCGAGCGGTCCACTGCGCCGATACTGGAAGCTATACTGTGTCGCCATCTGCCCGGCGCGCGTAATACGCTTGCCGACAAAAGCGATAATCAGCAACACGATCAGGTCGACGATGTAGTAGTGAAGCGAGAGCAGCGTGCCGCTGAACAGCGCGAAATGGATGAAGCGCGTCGCTGCCGCCAGAAGCACGATGTAGAAGGCAAGCTGTGCATCGGCCTGCCAGGTGCGCGCCATGGCGCGGCCCGTAAGGTAGGCTGCACTGCCTGCAAGAAGAATTGTGACGAAGAAGAACTCCCAGAAAGTGACTTCCCAGATCGGTCCGTTTGCGTGTTCCATCAGTGCCTCCCGCCTTCGAGATACGCCGCGCGCACTTCTTCCTTCTTGAGAAGCTCCGCGCCCGTGCCGCTCATGGTCACATTGCCGTTGACCATGACATAGCCGCGATGGGCGAGCTTCAGCGCGTGGAATGCATTCTGCTCGACCAGGAAGACCGTCAGCCCCTCTTTCTCGTTCAACTCGCGGATGGCGTCGAAGATCTGCTTCACGATCAGCGGTGCAAGACCGAGCGACGGCTCGTCCAGAAGCAGAAGCTTGGGCCGGCTCATAAGCGCCCGCGCGATGGCGAGCATCTGCTGCTCGCCGCCCGAGAGCGTTCCGCCGCGCTGGCCAATCCGCTCCTTGAGGCGCGGGAACAGCTTGAAGACCTTGGCGATGTCCTCGTCGAAATACTTTGGATCGACGAGGGCTGCGCCCATCTGCAGATTTTCCATCACCGTCATGCGCGGGAAGATGCGTCGGCCTTCCGGCGACTGGGCGATGCCGAGGCTGACGATGTCGTGCGTCGGCATCATGGTGATGTCGATGCCGTCATAGACGATCTGTCCATTGCGGGCCCGCGGATCGCCACAGATGGTCATCATCAGCGTCGACTTGCCGGCGCCATTGGCGCCGATCATGGTGACGATCTCGCCGCGATGAACATCCATGTCGACACCGCGCAGAGCGACGATGTTGCCGTAGTAGGTCTCGACGCCGCGCACCGAGAGCAAGGGTTCGTTCTGAGCGCTCATGCCTTGCCTCCCTTACCGGTGGTCTTCTTTTTGGGCTGTGCGCCACGCTTGCCGGGAACGCTGCTGGCCACCTCACCCTTGTCGACACGTTTGGAGAACTCGGTCTCACCGCCCTTGGCGAGCACCTTCGCCTGCTTGACCCACTCTTCACGCTCGATGCGACCGGGGAAGGCGAGATAGGAGCCGACCCACTGCACCTCGGCCTTCTTCCACGTAGCGATCTGGTCGAAATGCCAGATGCCGAGTGCATTCAGCTTCTTTTCGCTGGCGGGGCCGATGCCCTTGACGCGGGTGAGATTGTTGGCCCCACCCGCACGCGGCTTCTTTGTGCCATGAGGCTGGCTGCCCGGATAGTCGCCGGCATTGGCGATTTTCACCTCGCTGGCGGACGGAGCGGATTTCGGTTTCGCTGCGGCGCTCGAAGCCTTTGTAGAGGGCGCTTTTGTTGCCGTGGATCTGGTCGTTGATGTCTTCGCAGTCGAGGCCTTTGACGACGGTTTTGCCTTTGATGTCGTCTTCTTCTCGGCGGGGACGGCTCTGGGCTTGGCCGCCGTCTTTTTCTTCTCAGGCCCGTCGCCTGCAACCTTTTCGATGTCCTCGCGCACTTCGGGCATGTCGATCTCAGCCTCGTCGTCGACACCCAGATAGGCCGCGATGACCTTGGGATCGTTCTTGACGAAATCCGCTGGCCCGTCGGAGATCTTCACACCGTAATCGAGCACGATCACATGGTCGGAGATTTCCATCACCACGCCCATGTCATGTTCGATCAGCAGCACCGACACGTCGTGCTCGTCGCGGATATATTTCAGCAACTCGTTGAGCTCGGCGGATTCGCGCGGGTTGAGGCCGGCGGCCGGCTCATCGAGGCACAGAAGCTGCGGCTTCGTGCACATGGCGCGCGCGATCTCCAGGCGGCGCTGCGCGCCATAGGGCAGATCGGCCGCCGGATCGTCGGCTCGATCGATGAGATTCGTGCGCTCCAGCCAGTAGACAGCCCTGTCGACGGCCTCCTTCTGCGCCTTCTTGTAGCTCGGAAGGCCCAGAATGCCGCCGATGGAGAAACCGGAAGCCACCATCAGCGGGTTGTGCTGGGCGACAAGCAGGTTTTCCAAAACGGTCATGCCGCCGAACAGGCGGATGTTCTGGAAGGTGCGCGCCACCTTGGCCCTGTGCGAGATCTCGTGATCGGGCATCCGCTCAAGAAGATAGACGGCACCGTTTCCGGTGGTCTTCCAGCGTTTGCCGCTATCAGTCACCGTTTCCACGTCATCCTGCTGCCGCCCGGGCCCATGACGCATCACGATGCGCCCTTCGGTCGGTTTGTAGAAGCCGGTGACACAGTTGAAGACCGTGGTCTTGCCCGCACCATTGGGGCCGATCAGGGCGGTGATGTCGCCCCGGCCGACATTGAAGGAGAGGTCTCCGACGGCCACGAGGCCGCCGAAGCGCATGGTCAGATGTTCGACGCTCAGGACCGGATCGCGGTCCCAGCCGGGCGTCGACGGATCAGAGTTTTTCATGGTCGTTGCCGCGTCCATCAGTGTCCCTCACCCTGAGCCACCATATCGGCGCCGATACGTTTCTTTTCCTTCAGAACCACGGATGGCTCGCGGGTCGAGATCAGGCCGCGCGGCTTCCACACCATGATGAGCACCATGGCGAGGCCGAAGATCAGCATGCGATACTGTACCGGGTCGAAACCGGAGCCGAAGACCTGCTGAAGGAAGCCGAGATTGCGCAGCATCTCGATGCCGCCGATCATCACGATCGACGCGATCACCACGCCCACCTGCGAGCCGAGACCGCCCAGAACCACGATGGCGAGAATGATCGCCGATTCCAGGAAGGTGAAGCTCTCCGGCGAGATGAAGCCCTGGCGCGTGGCGAAGAAGGAGCCTGCAAAACCGCCGAACATTGCGCCGATGGAGAAGGCCGTAAGCTTGGTGTTGCGCGTGTTGATGCCGAGCGAACGGCACGCGATCTCATCCTCACGCAGCGCTTCCCAGGCGCGCCCGATGGGCAGGCGCCGCAGACGCATGGTCACGAAATTGGTGATCAGCGCCAGAATGAAGATGATGTAGTAGAGGAAGATAAAACGCTGGATCGGATCGTAGGCGATGCCGAAGAAATCGGCGAAGCCGCCCTCGCCACGCTTCAGCTCCAGACCGAAGAATGTGGGCTTGGGAATGCCCGAGATGCCGTCCGGCCCATTGGTGAACTCGTACCAGTTCAGGAGCACGACGCGAATGATCTCACCGAAGGCAAGTGTGACGATCGCCAGATAGTCACCGCGCAGGCGCAGCACCGGGAAGCCAAGCACGATGCCCCAGCAGGCTGCGAGAATGCCTGCCAGCGGCAGCGCGAACCAGAAGCCCATGTCGAGATACTGTGCAAGCAGCGCGAAGGAATAGGCGCCGACCGCATAGAAGGCGACATAACCCAGATCGAGAAGGCCTGCGAGCCCCACCACAATGTTCAGGCCCCAGCCGAGCATGATGTAGGTCATGATCAGAATGGCCAGATCGATGAACTGACGATCCTTGCCCGGGAAGAAGGTGGTGAAGAAGAAGGGCAGCACGAGCGCAAAGGCAAAGAGCGCCCGCATGAGCCATTTGCCCGTTCCGGCAAAGCGCGAGCCGCTCGGCATCGCGCCGGCAATCTTCCGCGTGACCGGACTGTCGGTCTTGAGCACGAAGAGATTGAGGAGGAGCCGGCCCGCGAAGACGACGAGGATCGAGACGATCCACGCGCCCCAGCGCATCTTGAGATCAAGACCGCCGGGCGCGATGTCCGTGCGGATGCCGATGAAGAAGAAGCCGAGCACCGCGACAAGGAAGCCGGCAGTAGCGGCGTCCTTAACCGAAGCGGCAAAGGAATTGGGGTCGTTCTGCGGCCCAGCGACCGCCCTGTTCGAACCGTTCGTCGCCATCAGACCTTCTCCACTTCAGGTTGGCCGAGAAGACCGGAGGGCAGGAAGATCAGCACGATTGCCAGGATCGAGAAGGCCGCGACATCCTTGTATTCGACCGAGAAATAGCCCGACCAGAACACCTCGATCAGACCGATCAGAAGCCCGCCCAGCATGGCGCCGGGAAGCGAGCCGATGCCGCCCAGAACAGCCGCGGTGAACGCCTTAACGCCGGCAAGGAAGCCGATGTAGAAATCGATCACGCCGTAAAGCAGCACGAACATCAGGCCGGCCACGGCAGCCAGTGCCGCCCCCATGACGAAGGTGAGCGAGATGGTGCGGTCGACATTGATGCCCAGAAGCGCAGCCATCCTGCGGTCCTGCTCACAGGCGCGCTGCGCGCGACCGAGCGGCGTGCGGGTGATCAGCAGCGTGAAGCCCGCCATCAGCGCAATGGTCGTCAGGATGATGATGATCTGCATGTAGGAAAGCTGAACCGAAATGCCGGTCGCGCTTCCTTCCATCAGCGTTATGCCACCCTGGATCTGCGGCGGCAGCGGTTTGACGCGCGCACCCTGCGTGATCTGGACGAAGTTCTGCAGAACGATCGACATGCCGATTGCGGTGATCAACGGAGCGAGGCGGAAGGAACCGCGCAGGGGCCGGTAAGCGAGCCGCTCGACCGTCCACCCCCAGGCGGACGTGAAGATCATGGCCACGATGAGCACGATGAGCAACACCACGGGCAGGAACGCGAACCCGAGCACGGTCGTCAGGATGAGGAACATCGCCAGAGCGATGAACGCACCGATCATGAAGACGTCGCCATGCGCGAAGTTGATCATTCCGATGATGCCATAGACCATGGTATAGCCAATGGCGATCAGCCCATAGATGGAACCCAGCGTCAGCCCGTTGATAAGCTGCTGGACGAAATATTCCATGTGATATGCAACTCCCCTGAAATGTCGCCACTCAGGCGCATTTCTTATTCTTTCCCCTTGATAGTCGTAGAGGAATGACGCCCGATTGCAACGGCAAACTTCCCACGACCGGCTCCAGACCGAAGGCCGGTTTCTCCGGCTCTTGTTGACGCGGGAAGCTAGCACTGGACCAATGCAATGTCATTGCATTGACGGGAAAAATTTGAGCGCTTTGCGCAGATTCTCTCGGAATTTACGGTAAACTCGCATCAATATTGCAAGTTTTAGACAAAAAAGAACAAAACGGCTTCATCCACACCAACAGAGAAAAGGCCCGCATCGTATGCAGATGCGGGCCTTGCGAAACGCTGGAGAAAAGAGGCGGAAATCCGCCTAATTCATTGTCGGAATGACGAATTCCGCACCATCCTTCACGCCTGAAGGCCAGCGTGAGGTGACCGTCTTGGTCTTGGTGTAAAAGCGGAACGCATCCGGCCCGTGCTGGTTCAGATCGCCGAAAGCGGACGCCTTCCATCCTCCGAAAGTATAATACGCAATCGGCACTGGAATGGGGACATTCACACCCACCATGCCGACATCCACGCGGGCTGCGAAATCACGTGCCGCGTCACCGTCGCGGGTGAAGATGGCAACGCCATTGCCGAACTCATGGTCATTCGGCAGCGCGAGCGCTTCTTCATAGGTGTTGGCGCGCACCACGGAGAGCACCGGGCCGAATATCTCTTCCTTGTAGATGCGCATGTCTTTCGTGACGTTGTCGAAGAGGCAGCCACCCATATAGTAGCCGTTCTCATAGCCCTGCATCTTGAAATCGCGGCCATCGACGACAAGCTTCGCGCCTTCCTTGACGCCGAGGTCCACATACCCCTTCACGCGCTCCAGCGCCTGCTGGGTGACGAGGGGGCCGAAATCGGCAGAAGCATCAGTAGAGGGACCGACCTTGAGGCTCTCGACACGCGGGATGAGCTTCTCAACCAGCCTGTCGGCCGTCTCCTTGCCGACCGGCACAGCCACCGAAACGGCCATGCACCGCTCGCCGGCGGAGCCGTAACCGGCACCGATCAGCGCATCGACCGTCTGATCCATATCGGCATCCGGCATGATGATAAGATGGTTCTTCGCACCGCCGAAGCACTGCGCGCGTTTTCCGTTGGCGGTGGCGCGGCTGTAAATGTATTGCGCGATCGGCGTGGAGCCCACGAAACCGACAGCCTTGATGTCCGGATCGTCGAGAAGCGCATCGACCGCTTCCTTGTCGCCATTGACGACATTGAGAACCCCCTCGGGCAAACCCGCCTCGAGGAACAGTTCGGCAATGCGCATCGGCACACCCGGATCGCGCTCGGAAGGCTTCAGCACATAAGTGTTGCCGCAGGCAATGGCCGGCGCGATCTTCCAGAGCGGGATCATGGCCGGGAAGTTGAAGGGCGTGATGCCCGCCACCACGCCGAGCGGCTGGCGCATGGAATAGACGTCTATGCCCGGGCCCGCGCCCTCGGTGTATTCGCCCTTCATCATGTGCGGCGCGCCGATGCACACCTCGACCACTTCGAGCCCGCGCTGAATATCGCCCCTGGCATCGGGAATGGTCTTGCCGTGTTCGCGGGCGAGAAGCTCGGCAAGCTCGTCATAGTCGCGGTGCACGAGTTCAAGGAATTTCATGAGCACGCGCACGCGGCGCTGTGGATTGGTCTTCGCCCATCCGGGCTGTGCTGCTTTCGCATTCTCGACCGCAGCGCGCACTTCGGCGGCGCTGGCAAGAGCAACCTTGCAGCGCACCGTGCCATCCATGGGCTGCATGACGTCCTGACTGCGCCCGCTCGTTCCGGCGACATGCTTACCGCCGATGAAGTGACCGAAATCCTCCATAAGACTTCTCCCTGATTTTGAAGTTGGCGCCATTCTCTCTACTCGCTCCCGGATTTGCAACGTGACACGCACAGCAACCGTTGTGCAAAAAATAAAGTCGAAATAAAATGTCGCGTGCGAAAAATATCGAGCATGGGAGGGTCGATTGAATTGGGACGATGTGCGCGTTTTTCTGGCCGTCGCGCGGGCCGGGCAGATTCTTGGCGCGGCGAAGCGGCTCGGACTCAACCATGCGACGGTCTCTCGCCGCGTGGCGGCACTGGAGGTGTCCATCGGGGCAAAGCTCTTTCACCGACTGACCACCGGAACCGAACTCACGGCCGCGGGCGAGCAGTTGCTGGCAACCGCCGAGCGCATGGAAGCCGACATGATCGCCGCGCGGGCGGAAATCGCCGGCGAAAGCGAGGATGTGACCGGCACGGTGCGGATCGGCGCGCCGGACGGTTTCGGCGTGGCTTTCCTCGCTTCGCGACTCGGCGCCCTGACCGAGCGGCACCCGGGACTTTCCGTACAGCTTGTGCCCGTTCCCCGTTCGCTCTCGCTATCGCGCCGGGAGGCCGATATTGCCGTGACGGTGGACCGCCCAACGGAAGGCCGGCTTGTGGCCGCCAAGCTGGTGGATTACACGCTCGGGCTCTATGCTTCCCGCGCCTATGCCAGGAAACACGATCTGCCGAAGCGTGCCGCCGACCTTGGCCGTCATCGGCTTGTTGGCTATGTGCCCGATCTCGTGTTCAGCCCGACGCTCGACTACGCCGCTGAAATCTCGGAAAACTGGACTGCCGACTTTGCCGTTTCCTCAGCCATGGGCCAGGTGGAAGCGGTGCGCTCCGGCGCGGGCATTGGCATATTGCACACCTTTATCGCGCGCGGGGATGAAGAGCTGATCGCACTCGACTGGGCCGAACCGATCCGTCGCAGCTACTGGACGGTCTATCACGAATCCATGCGCCCGACGCGCCGCATTCAGGTGACGTCAGCCTTCATCGGCGAGCTGGTGGACAGGGAGCGGCATCTCTTCTGCTGACGGCTGTCTGCCTGTTGCCTCCCAACTCCGCACGGAGGTGGCCAAGGTCGTATGCGTGGGCTATGGAACCGATTGCAGACATGCCGGAGCACGGCACAGGAAAGGCACGATATGACCGACAGCAATGACGAGTATGTGTATGACGACGTGACCGGCGAATGGATGCCGGCCTCGGAAATGGCCGCCCTTGAGGCGCAGCGCAGTGCGGTCGTCGACGCTGAGGCAATCCGCTGGCGGATGGCGATTCCGTAACGCTGATCAAGGACCTGAAAGTGAAGGGCGCGGGCCAGACGCTGAAGCGGGGCACCGTGATTAAGACGATCCGCCTGACGGACAACAGGGAAGAGATCGACTGCCGTCACGAAGGCATCAAGGGTCTTGTGCTGCGCACGGAATTCGTGCGCAAACGTTAATGCATGTCGCTTTCAAATGAATTCATTTGAAAGTGTTACAGCGTCCTTTGCGCGTCTTATAAGACGCGCGGCGCTGTAGGCCTTCGAAGCCCCAACGCAAGCGCGACACGTTCCAAGAAAGCGAAGCTTACACAAACGGCCTTGCCGGATCGTAGCGGCGCGGCAGGAGACGGTGCAGATAGGCGAGGCCCTCGTCTGAAAGACGGTTTTCATCCGGTTTGAGATAGGTCTCGGGCATGTGGCGCGTCTTGCCGGCAACGGCATCGAGATCGACCAGACGGCACACCGTCCTTTCGCCATCGAACTGAAGCGCGACGGATCCGTCGCCCTTTTCCACCGAGCGGACAGCGAAGGCGCCGGCCTCGAAAGCCTCACGCGCATCGGTCTCGCTGGTCGTGGCGATGTTGCCGCGCGGCAGATAGCCGAACGTGTCGACGCGGGCGCGCTGGCCGGCAAGATCCTCGGCCAGAATGCGCTCGATGGCCTGACCGAGATCGCTGCCGGAGAGCTTGAGATTGCCGTGGGCATCACGCTCCTGCATCTCGGCTGGCACCAGCGTTTCGATGAGCGAGCGCCCATCGGCATCGGAGACCCCCTCCGACATGGCCACGACACAGCGCCCGTGGCGGGCGACCGTGGCCTTGACATCCTCGATGAAGCGGCCGCGCTCGAAGGCGCGTTCGGGCACATAGACGAGATGCGGGCCGCTTTCTTCATCGAGCGCCCAGGCGGCAGCGGCTGCTGTCAGGAAACCCGCATGGCGGCCCATGACGATGCCCACATAGACACCGGGCAGAGCGCGGAAATCGAGATCGATGCTCAGAAAGGCGCCGGCGACCATTTCGCCCGCCGAGATGAAGCCCGGCGTGTGGTCGTTTTCCATCAGATCGTTGTCGATGGTCTTTGGCGCGTGCATGAAGGTCATGCCACCGCCCGATGCATCGCGCAGAATGGCCTGTGTACCCGACGTGTCGTTGCCGCCAATGTTGATGAAGGCGTCGGCGCCGACTTCCTTCAGACCTTTCATGATCTCTTCGCAATAGGCCGCGTCGGGCTTGTCGCGGGTGGAGCCGAGCGCGGCACTCGGCGTCGCAGCGATGCGCCGAAGCTCGATCTCGGTGAGATCGGAGAGAGTGACGAAGCGCCCGTCGCGAATGCCACGCACGCCATGCAGCGCACCGAGCACCCGGCAGCCGGGATAGAGCTTCATGGCTTCCAGCGTCGCACCGGCAACGGTCTGGTTGATGACGGCGGTGGGACCGCCGCCCTGGGCGATGACGAAGGTTTCGGCCATGGTTCGCTCTTTCCTTGCAATCCGGGTCTGCCATTCATGGCATGGCGGGCGCGACGCTGAAAAGAGCCGCCGTGCCCGCATGCAGGATTAGCGGAAGAGCATGACCGGAATCTTGCAGGAGCGCAGCATCGCCTCCGTCGTCGAGCCGATGATCAGGCTGCGGATGCGCGAGTGGCCGTAGGCGCCCATGGCGAGCAGACCGAAATTCTCGCTCTCGACGCGCTCGGAGATGACCGTTTCGGGCTGACCGGGCAGCACTTCGCTTGTCGCCTCGATGCCACCGCCGCGCAACACGGCCTCGGCATCGGCGAGCCGGTTGCGCGCCTCGCTGGTGTCGCTTCCCACCGTGAGAAGCTTGACGGACAGGCCGGCGAAGAGCGGCGAGCGCGCCATGGCATCCACCGCCTTCATGCTGCTCGCACCACCATCATAGGCGACGAGCACCTTGTCGATCGGCTTGAAGGCGCGGTTGGCGACGAAGACCGGGCGGTGGCTCGACCGCACCACGCGCTCGAGATTGGAGCCCAGATGCAGCTTCGCAAAATCCGCCGCCTCGCCGCGCTTGCCGATCACCAGAAGATCGGAACCTTCCTCCACTTCGGCCACCGTCTCGACCACATCGCCATGGCGAATGCGGCCCGAGACCTTTTCAATGCCGGCGGCGCGCACGGCGGCTTCGCCATCTTCGAGGATTGCACGGCCGCGCTTCATGGCAAGGCGCGCGCGTTGCTCGTCAAGCTCGGACAGCTCCTTGAGAAGCGATGACCGCGCGCCAAGCGCGATGTTACCGGAGAGATCCGACGGGGCGCTGCCCGTCTCACGGCGGCCAAGGACGTGGAGAAGCTCCACGGAGGCTTCGAGCCTTCCGGCGATCCATGCCGCGTGTTCGCAGACGCTCTGCGAATAGATGGAGCCGTCGATGAATGCGGTGATCTTTGACATCTATTTCCCCTGTAGCATCGGGCCGAAAAGTGGAATCCGGTTTTCGGGAATACCGATGCTCAATCAAAAATTTAGATCGTCCTTTGTGCGTCCGAAAGGACGCACGGCGATCTAGTGACCCATCAGCTTCTCAAGCGCGCCCGGCTTGTCGTGAATGCCGAGCCTGTCGACGATGGTTTCGCTGGCCTCGTTCATGCCGACGATTTCCACCTCGGCACCGTCGCGGCGGAATTTGAGCACGATCATGTCCAGTGCGCCAACACTGGAAATGTCCCAGATATGCGCGCGCGATACATCGATGGTGACCTTGTCCAGCCCTTCCTTAAAGTCGAAAGCAGCGTTGAAATCCTCGACGGAAGCGAAGAAGAGCTGGCCCTCGACACGGTAGGTGCGCTGACGCCCATCCTCCGAAAGGGTGGAGGTGACGCGGAAGATCTGAGCGATCTTGCCGGCGAAAAAGATGCCGGAGAGAAGCACGCCGACCAGCACGCCAATGGCGAGATTGTGGGTTGCCACCACACAGACGACCGTGGCGAGCATGACCACGGAGGAGGAGAGCGGATGCTCGCGCAGGTTCCTGATCGACGACCATGAGAAGGTGCCGATCGAGACCATGATCATGATGGCGACAAGTGCGGGCATCGGGATCTGCCGCACCCAGTCGCCCAGAAGCACGATCATGAACAGGAGAAAGACACCGGCGACAAAGCAGGAAAGACGCCCGCGCCCGCCGGATTTCACATTGATCATCGACTGGCCGATCATGGCGCAGCCGGCCATACCGCCGATAAAGCCGGTGGCGGTGTTGGCAAGACCCTGTCCGACGCATTCCTGGTTCTTGTTGCTCTGCGTGTCGGTGAGCTCATCCACCAGCGAGGCTGTCATGAGCGATTCCAGAAGGCCAACCGCTGCCACCGCCGCCGAATAGGGCAGGATGATCTGCAGCGTTTCCAGATTGAGCGGAATGTCCGGAATGAGGAAGACCGGGAAGGTGGAGGGAAGCTCGCCCATGTCGCCCACCGTGCGCACATCAAGGCCGAAGGCGATGGACACCGTGGTGAGCACGATGATGCAGATGAGCGGCGACGGGATCGCCTTGGTCAGGCGCGGGAACAGATAGATGATGGCAAGGCCGGCGGCGACCATCACATAGGTGAGGTTCGGCACACCGATCAGCTCGGGCAGCTGCGCCATGAAGATCAGGATCGCCAGAGCGTTGACAAAGCCGGTCATGACCGAGCGCGAGACGAAGCGCATCAGATGGCCGAGCTTCAAGAGCCCCGCCCCGATCTGCAACAGGCCGGCCAGCACCGTGGCGGCGAGCAGATATTGCAGCCCATGCTCCTTGACCAGCGTGACCATGAGCACGGCCGTGGCGGCGGTCGCCGCGGAGATCATGCCCGGCCGGCCACCGGCAATGGCGGTGATGACGGCGATGGAGAAGGAGGCGTAGAGCCCGACCTTGGGGTCGACACCGGCAATGATGGAAAAGGCGATGGCTTCGGGGATGAGCGCAAGCGCGACCACGAGGCCGGAAAGGAGATCGGCGCGAATATTGCCGAACCATTCGTCACGGTAATGGGAAAGCGAGAACATGGAACCTTCAGGAGACATGACCTCCCAACCGCCGACAGGCTTCTGCGGCCGGGAAAGACAGAAACGATCGAGGTTGCGCCGGCGGATCAGCGGCCGGCAGAGCCACCCGGAGTTTCACCGGGTCCTAAGCGGATGCGCGGTGTTTAACCCGGATGATGCTGCGGCGCAACATTGTTCGTCTCCTGAAGGGGCTTGCGTCAGTCCGGCTTCTTGCGCGCCTTCTTCTTGCCGCCAGCGGGCTTGGCGAATTTCGGCTTGCCGGGTTTGCCGTCTTTCTTCGCCCATGGCTTGGCATCGTCGCGCCATTCGCCGCCCTTGCGGTGCGGCTTGCCGGCCGGCCTGCGCTTTCCGGCAAAGGGTTTTGGCCCGCTGCTGCGCGCTGCGAAATCAGGCGCTCCGTCCAATTGCACAACCCGGATGCTGCGCTCCAGAACGGCCTGCGGGCCGATCGCGGCAAGAAACCGGTCAACACAGGCGGCATCGAGCTGAACGAAGGTCTCGTCCTGCTGCATCTTGATCGCGCCGATCTCACGCTTGGTGATCTCGCCCGCGCGGCACAGAAGCGGGATGAGCCAGCGTGGCTCGGCATTCTGCTTGCGGCCAACCGACAGCGAGAACCAGACGCTCTCGTCGAATTCCTCACGGCGCGGCGCGCGCTCCTCGCGCATGCCGCCACCATCCTGGATGGTCACTTCCGTGACATCCTCCGGCGCAGAGAGTTTTGCGCGGTGAAGCCGGACAAAGGCCGCCGCAATCTGCTTGGCCCCGTGCTTCTCAAGAAGCGCTTTGACGAAGTCTCCCTCGTTTTCCTGAATGGGGTCTTCGAGGTGCGGATCAGCCATCAGGCGTTCGTCATCGCGCTGAAGAACCTCTTCAGCGGAGGGCGGGCTTGTCCACTCAAGCCGCACCTTGGCATCGCGCAGAAGGCGCTCGGCCCGGCGGCGACCATTGGGCGCAGCGATGAGCGCGCTGACACCCTTGCGGCCTGCACGGCCGGTGCGGCCAGAGCGGTGCAGCAGCGTTTCGGAATTGGTTGGCAGATCCGCATGAACCACGAGCTCGAGATTGGGCAGGTCGATGCCGCGGGCAGCAACATCCGTCGCGACACAGACACGGGCGCGCCCGTCGCGCATGGCCTGCAGCGCATGGGTGCGCTCGCTCTGGCTGAGCTCGCCCGAGAGGGCCACGACCGAGAAACCACGATTGTTGAACCGCGCCGTCAGATGGTTGACCGTGGCGCGCGTGTTGCAGAACACCAGCGCATTGCGCGCCTCATGATAGCGCAGCACGTTGATGATGGCGTTCTCGCGCTCCTGCGGAATGGCAAGGAAGCCGCGATACTCAATGTCGCCATGCTGCTTCTGCTCGGCAGCCGTGGTGATGCGCACTGCATCGCGCTGATAATTCTTCGCCAGATTGGCGATGGTGCGCGAGACGGTCGCCGAGAACATGAGCGTGCGGCGCTCGGCGGGAGCGGCATCCAGAATGAATTCCAGATCCTCGCGGAAGCCGAGATCGAGCATCTCGTCCGCCTCGTCCAGAACGACAGCGCGCAGGTCCGACATGTCGAGCGCATTGCGGCGGATGTGGTCGCACAGGCGGCCGGGTGTGCCGACGACGATATGGGCACCGCGCTCCAGCGCGCGGCGCTCGGTGCGGATGTCCATGCCGCCGACGCAGGAGGCAATCACGGCACCGGTTTCGGCGTAAAGCCATTCCAGCTCGCGCTTGACCTGAAGCGCCAGTTCGCGCGTCGGCGCAACGGCGAGGCCGAGCGGGGCGGCGGCACGATCAAAGCTTTCCGCGCCGTCAAGCAGGCTTGGCGCCAGCGCGATGCCGAAGGCGACGGTCTTGCCGGAGCCTGTCTGCGCGGAAACAAGCGCATCGGCGCCTTCAGGTTCCAGTTCCAGAACAGCCTTCTGAACCTGGGTTAATTCGGTATAGCCGCGCTTGTCCAACGCCCGGCCAAGCGCTGGCACAATGCCTTCGAACTCGGTCATTCATCTTCTTTCGGAAATGAGCGCGCTTTGTGAGATCGTCTGTGGCAGATGGTCTGGAGGGCGCGCAGCGCGGCGATTTCACCAACGCTTTTGCGCCCTACTACGCGTGTCTGAGGCAAATGTACAGCGGGGGGTGTCAAATTCCCTTTGCTTCGAACGCTCAGCCGGCAGCGGCCTCGCGCTCGTCTCGCGCCGTCAGGCGCATCATGACCAGGGCGAGAAGCATGGTGGCCGCCGAGACGATTGAGAGCGTCACGAACGCATTGAAATAGCCCCTGGCACCATCCGCATGGGCGAGAAGGACGACGATCAGGACAGCACCAACCGCACCGCCGACACGCTGCACGATATTGACCAGCGTTGCCGCATCGCCCATTTCTTCCTTGCGCGCGGCGGCGTAGGCAGCCGTCATGGCCGGCATCTGGCCAAGCGCCATGCCGATGCCCCTGACGACGAGAAGCGGTGCCAGCCACAGGGCCGGGAGCGGCGTGGGCAGAAGGAAGGGCAAGGTGCTCAGGAGGAGCGCTAGTGCGCCGACAAGCGTTACCCGTCCCGCGCCGAAACGGTCTGTCAGCGCGCCGCCGACCGGCAGGGCCAGAGCGCTGCCGAGCCCCATGGCCAAAAGCAGAAATCCGGTCTCCACCGTGTCGCGGGCCGCGATCACCTGGAGGTAAAGCGGCAGAAGCAGGAGCCCGCCATACATGTTGGCACCGGTCAGGCCGGTTGTGAGCGTGGCCGTGGCAAAGACCGGCCTCCGCAGAAGCGCGAGGTCGATAAGGGGTGGCCGCGCACGTGTGGCGTTTGCGACGAAACCTGCGACGAGGACGAGGCCGGCGACGACACAGACAAGATTGGTGCGTGTGAGGCCTTCGGCACCGAATTCGGTGGCGCCATAGAGGAAGAGCGGCAGCCCGGCGCCGAGCAGAAGCAGGCCCGCAATATCGAGATGCCGCGTCTCGTCCCGGTCGCCGGCTGGCACAAGCCCCTTTGCGAAAAGAAGCGCTGCAACGCCGACCGGAACGTTGATCCAGAACAGCCAGCGCCATGACGCATGATCGAGCAGGAGCCCGCCAATCGCCGGGCCGATGGCCGGTCCCAGCGCAACGACAAGGCCAAGCGCGCCCATGATGCGGCCAAGCTGCCTGGGGCCTGCGGTTGCGCCGATGATCGCCTGTCCCGCCGGCACCATGAGACCACCGGCCAGCCCCTGAAGAAAACGGGCGGCGATCAGTGACCACGGCCCGGGCGCGATGGCGCAGAGCACCGATGCGCCCGTGAACCCCGCAAGGCTGAACGCCCAAAGGCGGCCATAGCCGAAACGGTTTCCGAGCCAGGCGGCGGCCGGAAGGGAGATTGCCAGCGCGACCAGATACCCAGTGGCAATCCACTGGATCAAAGGCAGCGTGGTGGCGAAATCTTCCCGTATCGTTTCGAGCGCGAGATTGACGACCGTGGAATCGAGCATCGCCATGAAGGCGCCGGCGCCGGTGACGGCGGCGATCTTCCATATCCGCGCGGGGATGGCCGGCGGCGGTGTCTTGCGATCCGTGCTCACGGGCCGGAACTCTCAACCGGCCCGGAGCTGAAGTCAACGCGCGATCACGTCGCAGCCTGCTACCGCACCACCTCGCCGTCTTCCTTGGTGAACGCTTTCACCGCGCCCTCCGGCAGGAGCTCCAGCACGGTCTCAGACGGGCGGCAGAGCTTTGTGCCAAGCGGGGTTTCCACGATGGGGCGGTTCATCAGGATCGGGTGCGCGACCATGAAGTCGATCAGTTCATCGTCGCTCCACTTGTCTTCGCCAAGGCCAAGCTCGTCATAGGGCGTGCCCTTCTGGCGCAGGATCGCGCGTGGCGACACGCCCATGGCGGCAATCAGCGACACCAGTTTTTCGCGGCCGGGCGGGGTCTTGAGATATTCGATCACCTGTGGCTCCTCGCCGGCTTCGCGAAGCATGGCCAGCACGTTGCGCGAGGTGCCGCATTTGGGATTGTGATAGATGGTGACGGTCATGTTTGTCTCGCTCAGCTCGTGGGAAACCAGTCTCGGGTGCGGTTGGCGAAGGCCACCAGCGACAGCATCACCGGCACCTCGACCAGAACGCCGACCACCGTGGCAAGTGCCGCGCCGGAATTCAAGCCGAACAGGCTGATGGCGACGGCGACGGCAAGCTCGAAGAAGTTCGACGTGCCGATAAGGGCGCAGGGCGCGGCGACATTGAACGGCACTTTCCAGATGCGGGCCGCGAAATAGGTCAGGAAAAAGATGCCATAGGACTGGATCAGGAGCGGCACCGCGATCAGCACGATCAGGATCGGCCGCTCGACGATGACATGCCCCTGAAAGCCAAAGAGCAGCACCACAGTGACCAGAAGGCCGATCACGGAAACGGGTTTCAGCGAAGCGGTGAAATCCGCAACCGCCTTTTGCGCCTCCGCGCCCGAGGCGCGGGCGGTCAGCCATTTCCGGGTCAGGAACCCGGCGACAAGCGGGATCACCACATAAAGGCCGGTGGCCAGAAGCAGCGTCTCCCACGGCACGGCGATGTCGGTCACGCCGAGCAGCAGAGCGACGATGGGCGCGAAGGCGAAGATCATCACCACATCGTTGAGAGAGACCTGCACGAGCGTGTAGGTGGCGTCGCCCCGGGTGAGCTGGCTCCACACGAAAACCATCGCCGTGCAGGGTGCTGCACCCAGAAGGATGAGGCCGGCAATGTATTGCTGCGCATCGGCGGGCTCGATCCACGGCGCAAAAACATATTCGAAGAACAGAACGCCAAGGGCTGCCATGGTGAAGGGCTTGATGAGCCAGTTGACGGCGAGCGTCAGGACAAGCCCCTTGGGGCGGTCGCCAATATGGCTGAGGCTCGCGAAGTCGACATTGACCATCATCGGAAAAACCATCGCCCAGATGAGAACGGCGACGACCAGGTTGACCGAGGCGTATTCGAGTGAAGCGAGAAAACCGAACACGCCCGGGACCAGATTGCCGAGCGCTATGCCTGCGATAATACAGAGCGCCACCCACACGGACAGGTATTTCTCGAAGAAGCCGATGCCACCCGCCGGGGCGTCACTGTGGTTCAGAATATGGTCGGTCATCAGTGAATCCTATTCGGAGTGAGCCCGTGTGCGGCCGATATCATCTAGGCGGCGCTGCAGGGAAAGCCGGTCGAGCGAGGCGAGCGGCAGCGCCGTGAAAATGGAAATGCGGTTGTTGAGCATGCGATAGGTGTCGGCAAAGGCCAGATGCTTTTCGGCCTCGGTGCCGGTGGCTGCCGCCGGGTCCGGCAGGCCCCAGTGCGCCGTCATCGGCTGGCCCGGCCAGACCGGACAGGCCTCTTCGGCGGCGCTATCGCAAAGGGTGAAGACGAAATCCAGCTTCGGCGCATCGGGCGTTGCAAACTCTACCCAGTCTTTCGAACGTGCGAAGGTAACGTCGTGGTTCATATGCTCCAGCAGTTCCAGCGCATAGGGATGCACCGCGCCACGCGGCTGGGAGCCCGCCGAGTAAGCGTTGAAGCGGCCTGCGCCAACGCGGTTCAGGATGGCTTCAGCGAGGATCGAGCGGGCCGAGTTCCCGGTGCACAGAAAGAGCACGTTGAAGGGCTGATCACGCATGGTCTCGCCTCCTAGCAATGGCAGGTCGCCGCCTCGATGGCGGGGCGGCACAGTTCGGGGTTTCCGTTGCAGCAGTCTTCCATGAGGAAGGCGAGGAGATCGCGGAAGCCGGTCATGTCGGCGGAGTAGCGAATGACGCGTCCTTCCCGCTCGGCTCGGATCATGCCCGACTGTGCCAAAACCTTGAGATGCGCGGAGGCGGTGTTTTGCACGACACCCAGCCGCACCGCGACCTCGCCCGCCGGCAGCCCCTCCGGCCCTGCCTTGACGAGCAGGCGGAACACATCGAGCCGGGTCTCCTGACCGAGCGCGGCGAGAGCGTCTATGGCTTCGGTTCTCTGCATTATCGAAATATCCGGATTTATCGATATATTAAAGTGTTTTTTGCATGGTTGCGGAATGGCGTCAAGACGCATTGGGAGGTGGCTGGATGAAAACCGGGCCGTGCTCTTGCTCATTTTCCCAATGGGTCCCGGGTCAAGCCCGGGATGACGACCTCATTCTCCCCGTCCTGACGGGGAGAAGGTCCCGGCAGGGGGATGAGGGGCTGGCGGTGCCTTGCGGCCTTCTCCACCTCTGTCGGCATCCTTGCAGGTGATGGCGCCTGCCCCTCATCCTCACCTTCTAACCGCAAACGGGGAGAGGGGGGCGTTTGACGCTGGCGTGCACTCTTCAAACGGAGCATGAGCGAGCACCTGGCTGTGTTCCTGCGCACTCTGCGGCACCTCGAGCCGCCTCTCAATGGGCCCCGCGTCTCGCTCCCGTCCGCCTGGACGAAGAAGATGGAGCCATCCATCAGGCTGAAGCAGGGGGGGGCGGTACCATACGAAACGGAGAATCGTTGCTTCGAAACCCGCGAATCTTCCTCCACGTCAAGAAAGTTTGCACCGCAGCATCGTCCACGCTAATCATACCGCGTCGTTTTGGCGCGGAGGGGAGTTTCGCGCCGGGCAACCCCGCACCATCCTTCTCTTCCCGGAGTTCTTGCCAGTGCAGATTAAGAAGATCCTCGTCGCAAACCGTTCCGAAATCGCCATCCGCGTCTTTCGCGCAGCCAATGAACTCGATATCCGAACGGTGGCCATCTGGGCCGAGGAGGACAAGTATTCGCTGCACCGGTTCAAGGCGGACGAATCCTATCAGGTCGGGCGCGGGCCGCATCTGGAACGCGATCTCGGCCCCATCGAGAGCTATCTGTCGATCGATGAGGTGATCCGCGTTGCCAAACTTTCGGGCGCGGATGCCATTCATCCAGGCTACGGTCTCCTGTCGGAGAGCCCGGAATTCGCCGAAGCCTGTGCGGAAAACGGCATTGTCTTTATTGGACCGAAGCCCGAGACCATGCGCCGCCTTGGCAACAAGGTTGCTGCCCGCAATCTGGCCATTGAGGTCGGTGTGCCGGTGGTTCCGGCAACGGAGCCGCTGCCGGACGATATGGCCAGGGTTGCCGAGATGGCCGAGGAGGTGGGCTTCCCGGTCATGCTCAAGGCTTCCTGGGGCGGCGGCGGGCGCGGCATGCGCGTTATCCGCAGCAGCGAGGACCTGGAGCATGAAGTCACCGAGGCGAAGCGCGAGGCCAAGGCCGCTTTCGGCAAGGACGAGGTCTATCTGGAAAAGCTGGTCGAGCGCGCGCGCCATGTGGAGGTGCAGGTGCTGGGCGATACGCATGGCAATGCCGTGCATCTGTTCGAGCGCGACTGCTCCATCCAGCGCCGCAACCAGAAGGTCGTGGAGCGTGCGCCCGCACCCTATCTCAACGACGAGAAGCGCGCCGAACTGTGCGGATACGCGCTGAAGATTGCGGAGGCGACCAATTACATCGGTGCCGGCACGGTCGAATTCCTCATGGATGCCGATACGGGCGCATTCTATTTCATCGAGGTCAATCCGCGTATCCAGGTGGAGCACACGGTCACCGAAGAGGTCACCGGCGTCGACATTGTGAAGGCGCAGATCCACATTCTGGAAGGCAAGAAGATCGGCGACAAGGCGTCGGGCGTGCCCGCGCAGGCCGATATCCGCCTCAATGGCGATGCCCTCCAGTGCCGCATCACCACCGAGGACCCGGAGCAGAATTTCATTCCCGATTACGGCCGCATCACCGCTTATCGCGGCGCGACCGGTTTCGGCATCCGGCTCGATGGCGGTACGGCTTATTCCGGCGCCGTCATCACGCGGTTCTACGATCCGCTCCTGGAAAAGGTCACGGCCTGGGCGCCGACGCCCGAAGAGGCGATCGCCCGGATGGACCGTGCGCTCCGCGAGTTCCGCATTCGCGGCGTGGCGACCAACCTGACCTTCCTTGAAGCGATCATTAGTCACCCGAATTTCCGCAACGCTTCCTATACGACGCGGTTCATCGATGAGACGCCCGAGCTCTTCACGCAGGTCAGGCGGCAGGATCGCGCCACCAAGCTCCTCAACTATCTGGCCGATGTCACGGTGAACGGCCATCCCGAGGCGCGCGGTCGGGCACTGCCCAATGCCGAGGCAGCCGCACCGCATGTGCCTTATGTGGACATGCCGGTGCCGGATGGCAGCAAGCAGACTTTCGACAGTCTCGGCGCCGAGGGGTTCGCAAAATGGATGCGCGAGCAGGAGCGTGTGCTCGTCACCGACACCACCATGCGCGATGCGCACCAGTCGCTGCTCGCAACACGCATGCGCACCTTCGACATGGCGCGCATTGCCGGTGTCTATGCCCGCGCGCTTCCAGAGCTTCTTTCGCTGGAATGCTGGGGCGGGGCGACCTTCGATGTCGCCATG
This sequence comes from Nitratireductor lacus, assembly GCF_056431025.1. NCBI lineage: Bacteria > Pseudomonadati > Pseudomonadota > Alphaproteobacteria > Hyphomicrobiales > Phyllobacteriaceae > Nitratireductor > Nitratireductor lacus. Next base: position 243,584 of record NZ_JBWKMB010000003.1, read on the forward strand.
CGTTTCCTGACGGAGGACCCGTGGGAGCGCCTTTCACGCATCCGCGAGGGCGCTCCGAACCTGCTTTTACAGATGCTTTTGCGCGGGGCGAATGGCGTCGGTTACACCAATTATCCCGACAATGTCGTGCAGCATTTCGTCAGGCAGGCGGCCGCAGGCGGCATCGATCTCTTCCGTGTGTTCGACTGCCTCAACTGGGTGGAGAACATGCGCGTGGCGATGGACGCGGTGCGCTCCGAAGGCAAGCTGTGTGAAGCCACGATCTGCTATACGGGCGATCTGCTCGACCCGGACCGCGCCAAGTACGACCTCAAATACTATGTCGGTCTCGCTGGCGAGCTTGAAGCTGCCGGTGCCAACATCATCGCCATCAAGGACATGGCGGGCCTTCTGAAGCCGGGTGCTGCGCGCGTGCTGTTCAAGGCGCTGCGCGAGGCGACCGACCTGCCGCTCCATTTCCACACGCATGACACGTCCGGCATTTCCGCCGCGACGGTGCTTGCTGCCGTGGAAAGCGGCGTGGACGCGGTGGATGCGGCAATGGACGCGCTCTCCGGCAATACGTCGCAGCCCTGTCTCGGCTCCATCGTCGAGGCGCTCAAGGGGGATGCCCGCGATACCGGGCTCGACCGTGAATGGGTGCGCCGCATCTCCTTCTACTGGGAGGCCGTACGCAACCAGTATGCGGCCTTTGAGAGCGACCTGAAAGGCCCGGCTTCCGAGGTCTATCTGCACGAAATGCCGGGTGGGCAGTTCACCAATCTGAAGGAGCAGGCCCGCTCGCTGGGTCTAGAGACCCGCTGGCACGAGGTCGCGCGCGCCTATCATGACGTCAACATGATGTTCGGCGACATCGTCAAGGTCACGCCCTCCTCCAAGGTCGTGGGCGACATGGCACTGATGATGGTCTCGCAGGACCTGACGGTCGCCGATGTCGAAAACCCGGAGAAGGATATCGCCTTCCCGGATTCGGTCGTCTCCATGCTGCATGGCGATCTCGGTCAACCGCCTGCGGGCTGGCCGGTGGCCCTGCAGAAGAAGGTTCTGAAGGGCGGCAAGCCGATCACCGTGCGCCCGGGCTCCCTGCTCGAACCTGCAGACCTTGAGGCCGACCGGAAGGCGCTGGAAGAGAAGCTTGGCCGGAAGGTCAGCGAGTACGAGTTTTCGTCCTGGCTGATGTATCCGAAAGTCTTCACCGACTTTGCCGCCGCATCGGAAAGCTACGGCCCCGTCAGCGTTCTGCCGACACCGGTCTATTTCTACGGCATGGAGCCGGAGGATGAGATCTTCGTCGACATCGAGCGCGGCAAGACGCTCGTCATTCGCTGTCTTGCCGTCGGCGAGGTGGACGAAAAGGGCATGGTCACCGTCTTCTTCGAGCTCAATGGCCAGCCCCGCCGGGTCAAGGTTCCCGACAGGGTTCACGGTGCATCCGCTTCCGCTGCCCGCCGCAAGGCGGAGGCCGGAAACGAGGCGCATGTGGGGGCGCCGATGCCGGGTGTGGTTTCCACGCTCGCCGTCAAGCCGGGACAGAGCGTGCAGTCCGGCGATGTGCTTCTGTCCATCGAGGCCATGAAGATGGAAACCGCGCTTCACGCCGAACGCGACGGGACGATTGCCGAGGTTCTTGTGGGCGCCGGCGATCAGATCGACGCCAAGGACCTTCTGGTCGTGTTCGAGAGTGGGTGATTGACGCCATGGATTGACGTGCGCGATTAAACCGATTTAGATGCGGCGCAATCAGGTGGTTTTCCTGATGCGCCGTTTCCTTTTTGGAGCCCCACATGTCTTTCCGGAACGCGTCCATCGGGCGCTGGGCCGTTGCGGCCTCATTCTTTGTCAACGGCTTCATGGTGGGTAGCTGGGCACCGCAGATCCCCGTGGTTGCTTCGCGTTTCGATCTGAGTGAGACGGCACTTGGGCTGTTGATCCTCGTTTTCGGCTGCGGCGCGGTGTCGGTCATGCCGCTCTGCGGTTATCTGATCGGCCGTTTCGGTTCCCGCGCCATCCTGCGGGTCGCCGCTTTTATATGCGCGCTGTCCTTTGCCGGTCTGGTCGCGGCCACGCAGATCTGGCAGATGGTTGCGGCGCTGGTCTTTTTTGGTGCGTTTCTTGGGGCGATGGACATTTCCATGAACGCCAATGCCGTGGCGGTGGAGCGGTCGCTCGGGCGGGCGGTGATGTCCTCCTCGCACGGTTTCTGGAGCCTCGGCGGCTTTGTCGGCGCCGGTGTCGGCGGTCTGCTTCTCGAGCGCTACGGCTACATGGCGCATGCGGGCATGGTGGTTGCGTTCGCCTTTGCGCTTGTGCTCATCGCGCTTCCCTTTTTGATTGTCGAAGCGCGGCCTGTGGCGGGGCAGGCGGGGCAGGCGGGGCATGGGCGCGGCGGGCTGCCGCGCAACCCCATGATCTATGTGACGGGACTGGTCGCACTCATCTGCATGCTGCCGGAAGGCGCGGTGCTCGACTGGGCTGCACTCTACCTGCGGCAGGAAATGGGCGCCGGCATTGCCGAGGCGAGCCTCGCCTTCACGGCGTTTTCAGGCACGATGGCGATGATGCGGTTTGCCGGCGACCGGCTGCGCAACCGTTTCGGTGCCGTGCGCACATTGCGTTATTCGGGGGTCGTTGCGACTGTCGGCATGCTCGGGGCAGGGCTTGCCCCGACGCCCATGCTGGCGACGATCGCCTTTGCGTTAAGCGGGATGGGGATCGCCAACATGGTGCCGATCGTCTTTTCCGCGGCCGGCAATCAGCCCGGGCTCTCACCTGGAGCAGGCATGAGCGTTGCAACCACGATCGGCTATTCCGGCATGCTCGTTGCCCCCTCGCTTGTGGGGTTCATCGCCGAGAGAACCGGTTTCGCACCGATCTTCATCGCGTTTTCGGTTCTGCTCGCCTGCGTCCTGATGCTGGCCAATCTCGTCAGCTCCGCTGACACGATCGCCGTCCAGCCAGCTGGCGGAGCCTGACACCGGATCCGGGCCTGGAGCGTACCCCCTTTTGGATCCGATGCTCTAAATATTGCCCATCAGCATCAGGATCAGGACGATGACAAGGATCAGGCCGAGTATGCCTGACGGTCCGTAGCCCCATCCACGCGAATGCGGCCACGCGGGAATGGCACCGAGCAGGATGAGGATGAGAATGATGATGAGGATTGTGCCGAGCGACATCGCGTTCTCCTCGCTGTCTTGAAAGCCTTGCAATTCAACGCTTCAGATGGCTTCAGGTTCCCTCGAGACAAAAACGGGCCGGCACGCTGCGAAGAGCGTGCCGGCCCGCAAATCTGACAGGCTGGGCCTGCTATTCAGCCGGTCTGGGGAAGGGGGCTTCCGGAATGTCGGAAGTCTTCGTCGAAGCCTCCTGTTTTTTTCCGCGCCGGAACAGACGCGCGAACAGGCCGCGCCGCTTCTGTCCGGCCGGAAGGGTTTCGCGCGTGAACACCATCAGGGCCGAGGGGGTCACGATGAGGGTCAGAGCCGTTGCGAAGGTCAGGCCGTAGACGATGGCGCCGGACAGCGAAATCCACCACTGAGTGGAGGGTGCGCCGATGGTGATCTCCTGGTGGAACAGTTCGAGGCCCAGACCAAAGGCGATCGGCAGAACGCCGAGCACGGCAGAGATGGCCGTCAACATCACCGGCCGTGCGCGCTCGCGGCAGGTCTGCAGGATGGCCTCCTGCTTTTTCCAGCCCTCGTGCCGCAGCCTGTCATAAGTGTCGATCAGCACGATGTTGTTGTTCACCACCACGCCGGCGAGCGCGATCACGCCGATGCCGGACATGACGATGCCAAAGGGCTGACCGGTGATGAGCAGGCCGAGGAACACGCCGATGGTGGCCATGACAACGGTCATCAGCACAAGGAAGACGCTGGTGAACTTGTTGAACTGGGCAAGGAGCACCACGAAAATCAGGAAGATCGCCGCGCCAAACGCTTTTGACAGGAAGGCGCTCGCCTCCTCGCTTTCCTCGTTCGAGCCGGCGAGCTTCCAGCGCGTTGCGCCGAGATCCATATCGCTCAGCGTCTGGGTGACCTCGGCCTGAACAGCGGAGACCTGATAGCCGCTTGCCACATTGGCGCTGACCACGATGGTGCGCTGACCGTCGATGCGGTTGAGGATGCCGGTCGAGCGTTCGGGTTCGCGCGAGACGAAGTTGGCAATCGGCACCGGCCCCTGCGAAGTCTGCACACGCAGTTGGTCGAGCGCGGAGAGAGTACGCCGGTCCTCGGGCAGGCGCAGGCGGATATCGACAGCGTCGTCGACGCCGGCGGGCCGGTATTCCGAGAGCTTCAGACCATTGGTCACGAGCTGAACCACGGTACCCACGGAGACAGGGCTGATCCCGTACTGCGCGGCCCGGGCGCGGTCCACCTTGATCGCCCAGTCAATGCCGGGCGGGGGAAGACCATCAGAGATATCGATGACTCCCGGAACATTCGCGATCGCCCGCGCGACATCCGCAGCCTGATCGTTCAGGTTGGCCGGATCCGCTGCCGAAAGGCGAATCTGGATCGGCTGTCCCGTTGGCGGCCCTGCATCGGGCACGCGAACCTCGATCTCAACGCCCGGCGTGCCGGCGAGTTCACGGCGCAGATCGTCGAGAATCTTGCTGGCCGGCTCACGTTCGCGCCAGTCGATGAACTCATACTGGATGACGCCGATGACATCTTCATCGATGTCCTGCCCGCCGCCGCGGGTCTTGCCGACGCGGGTGTAGACGGATTCGATGCCCGGCCAGTTGAGCAGCTTTTCCTCGGCGGGCTTTGTCAGCCTGTCCATCTCTTCGAGAGAGAGATTGCCGCGGGCGTGGACATACATCAGGCCGTATTCCGGCTCGACATTGGGGAAGAATTCAACGCCGGCGCCGTATTGCGAGTAGGAATAGATGATGCCGCCGAGAAGTCCGACCGTAAGAAGCAGGACGGTTTTCGGAAAGCGGACGGCCTGCTTCACGAGCTTCATATACCAGCCATCGGGCTTCTGCTCTTCCTCGACATGCGCCTTGGCGAAAATCGCGCCGAGAGTGGGGGTGAAGATCAGGGCGTAGATCATGGACGCGCTGAGCGTGACGATCAGCGTGATCGGCAGGTATTTCATGAACTCGCCGACAATGCCCGGCCAGAAGAGGAGTGGCGAGAAGGCAGCGATGCGGGTCATGGTAGCGGCAATGACGGGACCGGCCATGCGTTTGGCCGCCAGCTCGAAGGCCTGCGCCTTGTCCATGCCTTCGGTCATGCGGCGTTCGGCGAATTCGGTCACGATGATCGCGTCGTCCACCAGCATGCCGACTGCCAGAATGAGGCTGAAGAGCACCACCATGTTGACGGTGAAACCACCGAGCGAGAGCGCATAAATGCCCATCAGGAAGGATGCGGGAACCGCAAGGCCGATCAGCAGGGAGGCGCGGCCGGAGAGGGTGTAAAGGACAACGATGAAGACCAGGATCACGGCGATCAGGACGTGGTTCTGAAGGTCCTTCAGCATATCGCGGATCATCACCGACTTGTCCTGGCTGTAGGACACGGTGATGTTGCCATCGGCGGCCTGCTCGAATTCGGCGGCCGCGGCCTTAACCGAATCGACCGTTTCGACGAGATTGGCGCCGACGCGCTTCTTGACCTCGATGGCGATCGCGTTTCTGCCATTCAGGCGGGTGATGGTCTCGGCATCCTTGAACGTGGAGCGGATCGCGGCCAGATCGCGGGCGCGCACAACGGCATCCGGGCTGGAGACGATCGGCAGGTTGGCCACGTCCTCGACCGTTTCGATCAATGAAGGCACCTTGACCGCATAGCGTCCGGCTTCGCCTTCCAGCGAGCCGGCTGCCACCAGGCTGTTCGAAGCGTTGACACCATTGATCATCTGGTCGAGCTGCAGGCCGTAGGACGACAGTTTCATCGGATCGATGAGAATCTCGACCAGTTCGTCCCGTGAGCCCTGCAACGTGCCTTCGAGCACGCCGGGAATTTCCTCGATCCGGTCCCTGAGCTCCCGCGCAGCGGTGGACAGGACACGCTCCGGCACATTGCCGGCGAGCGTTACGACCAGAATTGGGAATTCCGAGATATTGACCTCATGCACCGAAGGTTCGTCGGCGCCCTGCGGCAGCTCGCGCCGGGCATCGGCCACTTTGGCGCGCACATCCTCGATGGCGTTGGAAAAGTCGTAGCCGGCCTGGAACTCGACAAGGACAAAACCGCCGCCCTGATAGGCGGAGGAGCGCATTTCCTTGACGCCCTCCAGGCTTTTCAGCCGGGTTTCGATGGGGCGAAGCAGGAGCCGTTCCGAATCCTCGGGCGAGATACCCTGATAGGTCAGGCTCACATAGATGATCGGGATCGGAACATCCGGCTCGGCTTCCTTCGGAATGCTGACATAGGCCAGCGACCCGGCGATCACGAAGAAGAGCAGGATGGATAAGGTCAGCCTGGCGTTCTGAATTGCAATACGGACGATGTCCATCGGGCAGGTCCTGTCTTGTCCCGTCAGCGCACTGCCGTCGTTCTCCTGATAACGGAGGCGCTCTGTTTCGTTGTCTTGCAGCCTCCCGGGCGGAAACCGGATTCCGCCGTTGCGGACTGCCTCAGCGGCTGGTCATTTCAGAGGCGAGGACGCCGGCCAGTTCCCGTATCAGCTTCTGATCGGCAACCTCGGTCTTCACCGCATCGCCCTCGGTCACCAGATCCTGCCCGGAAACGATCACCCGGGCGTCGGCCGGGATGCCCGCAAGGAAGAGGGCGCGCGGCGTGTCGTCGACCAGATCGATGGGGTAGAACACGACCTTGCTGTCGTCATTAACGGCGCGGACGCCGAGTTCACCGTCCTCGTTCAGCGTGACCACGGAGCGCGGCAGGGCCACAGCTTCCACCGGCTCGGCATGAATGTTGATCTCCGCAGTCATGCCCGCTGGGATGTCGCCGTTCGGATTGGGTACCGCCACTTCGATGCGGAAGGTGCGGGTCTGTTCCGAGGCTTCACGGCTGACGAAGCGCACTTCGCCCCTGACACTGGAGCCGTTGACAAGCCGAACCTCCGCACCGTCGCCGACATCGACGGAACCGAGATCGTGTTCGCTGACCTCGCCCACGGCAATCACCGGGTCGAGTTTGATGAGCGTGGCGACTTCCTGGCCCTGCATGGCGGAGGAACCGAGCTCCACGTCGACTTTATCTATGATGCCGTCGAAGGGGGCGCGAACCGTAATGCGTGCAAGGTCGGCTTCGGCCGCTTCAAGCTGTGAGCGGGCGCTGGCCAGTGCAGAACGGGCGCTGTCGAGTTGCAGTCGTGCCAGATTTCCGGACTTGGCCAGACGGTCAGCGGCTTCGGATTCGGCCTCGCGCTGCGCCAGGACCTGGCGCGCGGTTTCGACCGCGGCTTCCTTGTCCTCGGTCTCAAGCCTCAGGATCAGGTCGCCGGCAGAGACATTGTCACCCTTGGAAACCGGCAGTTCCGAAACGACGCCACCGGCACGCAGGGCCAGGGCGGAGCGCTTGTCTGCGGCGGTCTTGCCGGAAACGCGGATTGTGCGTGAATGATCGATGCGCGGCGGTGTGGCGACGGTAACCGTCTGCGCTTCCGCCGGTTTGTTCTCCGGGCGCTGCGCAACGGTCTGTGTTTCCTCGCTGGCGCTGCCGGCAGAGGAGAATTCCCCCGTAGCGATCCAGGCGGTTGTCGCGACCAGAACGGCAATCGCGGCAAGTTTATGCAACCTTATCTTCGGCATGTCGTTTTCCGATGCGATAGAGCCGGCCGGTCAAGTAAGGACTGGCCCGATATGGGGACTGCCCGCGCAGAATTCAATTCGCCTGGGCGCAAGGGCACGAAGCCCGTATCTTGCGACAAAAGCACGCTCCTATATCGCACGCGCGGGCTTTACAAAAGCCAAACGGCTATTGCTCCTGACATCAACGAACGTTGGCCCGGAACCAGAGTGCGAGCAAATACAGGCGGCCTCTGCGCGCATGTTGCGCGAAGGTTGGGACATATTGACAAAATCCGTTATTTTGTCAATGGTCATTGAAAGAAAGTGCAGGCAATGAATCTGATCGCCAGATGTACCGATGATCCGAAGCGGGAGCGTATCCTCGATGGCGCCATGAAGGTGTTCCTCGCCTATGGCTTCGCGCGAACCACGATGGACGACATTGCCCGCTCGGCCGAGGTCTCCCGGCCCGCGCTTTACCTCCAGTTTCGCAACAAGGCCGATATTTTTCGCGCCATTGGCGCGTGTGTTCTCGAACAGTCGCTCGAGGGCGCGCGGCAGGGACTGGCTGAAGACGGCACTTTTGGCGAGCGAATGATGACGGCGCTCGATCGCGCCCTGTTCGGACTGATCGAAACCATCGACCAGTCGGCGCACGGGCAGGAGATTCTCGATATGGAGAACAAGATCGCCGCCGACATCATCGCCGAGTGGCGTGACGGGCTAACCTCCATCGTCGAGGCGGCGGTGGCGGACGAGGCAGCCCGGACGCGTGCCGATCTCGAGGGGCAGGGTCTCTCCGCGCGGGGGCTGGCCGAGATCCTGCTTGACGGTCTCGAAGGCATGCGCATGCGCGGACTGTGCGGTAAGCCGGCGATAGAAGGCGCGGGGCGGCTGGTGCGCATTCTCGAGATTTCCATGGCCGCGGCGCAGCCGGGGCGCGGCTGAGGCCCTGATCCGGGGCGTTTGCATTCCTGCAATCCCTGCAGCGGAATCGGCCCCGGCCAGTTCTATTGTGCCGTCCAGCCGCCATCCATGGGCAGGGCCGTGCCGGTCATCTGGGCCGCATGGTCGGAACACAGGAAGACCACCAGCCCACCCAGTTCCTCGATGGTGACGAATTCGCGGGTCGGCTGTCTGGCGAGCATCACTTCGCGTACGACCGTCTCACGATCCATGCCATGCACTTTCATCTGGTCGGGAATCTGCGCTTCCACCAGAGGCGTGAGCACATAGCCGGGACAGATGGCGTTGCAGGTGATGCCGGTCTCAGCCAGTTCCAGAGCGACTGTCTTGGTCAGGCCCACGACGCCATGCTTGGCGGCCACATAGGCGGATTTGAAGGGTGAGGCGCGCAGGCCGTGCGCCGACGCTATGTTGACGATGCGGCCGCGGCCGGCCTTCTTCATGTGCGGGATCGCAGCGGCGATGGTGTGGAAGGATGACGAAAGATTGATCGCCAGAATGGCGTTCCACTTTTCGACGGGAAACTCTTCGACCGGAGCGACATGCTGTATGCCGGCATTGTTGACGAGAATGTCGAGGCCACCGAAGCGCTTTACCGCGTGTTCGACAAGCTCGCGACAGGCGTTCGGGTCCGACATGTCGGCGCGCGCATAGGTCGCTTTCACGCCGTGATCATCGGCAAGCTTCTCTGCAAGAGCGTGGTCGTCGGCGCTGTCGGTGAACGAGTTCAGCACGATGTTGCAGCCGCTGGCTGCCAGCGCTTCGGCGACACCGAGGCCGATGCCGGAGGTTGAACCGGTGATGACAGCGGTCCGATTGTGCTTGCCCGGTTCGTCCTGCATGGCATGGCCCTTCGTTGAAGCTGGGGAACTGGAGTGATGCTGCAGCGCAGCAAAGCGACGGATGCAGACGCTGTCAAGCGAGGCGATCTGCGCAAATGCGCTTCTGCGCCATTGACATTCGGGCCGGTCTCGGCCACCTCAAGCCCGATACGGCTGAAAACGGGACAGTTCCCCCATGACCGGAACATTCACGGCCAGCAAATCTGTGAGCGGCTATTTCTCTTCGCCATTCCCGCGGCGTGATGCGGTGGGTGTTGCCGTCGGCAACGTCATTGTCGGCGGGGATGCGCCCGTGGTCGTCCAGTCGATGACGAACACCGACACGGCGGATGTGGACCGCACGGTCGCGCAGGTGGCGGCGCTTCACCGCGCGGGCTCGGAGCTGGTGCGCATCACGGTCGATCGCGACGAGGCGGCGGCTGCCGTTCCGCGCATCCGCGAGCGGCTGGAGCGCGTCGGCATTTTCGTGCCGCTGGTCGGCGATTTCCACTATATAGGCCACAAGCTGCTGGCCGATCATCCGGCCTGTGCAGAGGCGCTGGCGAAATATCGCATCAACCCCGGCAATGTCGGCTTCAAGGACAAGAAGGACCGCCAGTTTGCTGCGATCATCGAAACGGCGATCAAATACGACAAGCCGGTGCGCATCGGCGTCAACTGGGGGTCGCTCGACCAGGAGCTGCTGACGCGCCTGATGGACGAGAACCAGGACAATGGCTCGCCCATGACGGCGCAGGAGGTGACGCGCGAGGCCATCGTGCAGTCGGCGCTGCTTTCGGCGGAACTTGCCGAGGAGATCGGCCTCGGCCGTGACCGGATCATCCTGTCGGCCAAGGTGAGCCAGGTGCAGGACCTGATCGCGGTCTATACCGAACTCGCACGGCGCTCCAACCATTCGCTGCATCTCGGGCTCACGGAAGCCGGGATGGGCACGAAGGGTATCGTTGCCTCGTCGGCGGCGATGGGCATCCTGCTGCAGCAGGGTATTGGCGACACGATCCGCATTTCGCTGACGCCGGAGCCCGGTGGCGACCGCACCCGCGAGGTGCAGGTGGCACAGGAGCTTCTGCAGACCATGGGCTTCCGCCAGTTCCTGCCGGTGGTTGCCGCATGCCCCGGCTGCGGCCGTACGACGTCGACCGTCTTTCAGGAACTGGCCCAGAAGATCGAAGGCGATCTGCGCAAGAACATGCCGGTCTGGCGCAAGAAGTATCCGGGAGTGGAAAGCCTCAAGGTTGCGGTGATGGGCTGCATCGTCAATGGGCCGGGCGAATCCAAACATGCCGATATCGGCATTTCGCTGCCTGGCACGGGCGAGACTCCCGCTGCACCGGTCTTCATCGACGGCAGGAAGGCCGCGACGCTGCGGGGCGGGGACATCGCCGCGGAGTTTGAAAAAATGGTCGGCGACTATATCGAAAAGCGTTTCGGCTCCCGCGAGGCGGCGGAATAAAGTTTAGTTTTCCCGGTCTGCCAGGTTTGACGTCACATTCTGGGTGAGCTCGCGCAAGAGTTCCGCCAGAAGTTCGCGACGCGCGGCTGGCATCGAGGCGAAGAGGGCGAGCTCGCTTTCCATGTCTGCCCGGAAGGCCTCTTCAGCACGCTTTATCCCGGTGCTCGTCAGACCGACGATCATGCTGCGCCCATCCTCGGGCGAGGGGATACGCTCGACCAGGCCGGCCTTTTCAAGGCGTTTCAGCCTGTGTGTCAGGCCGCCCGAAGTGATCATCAGGGATTTGTAGAGTTCGGTTGGCGTCAGCCGGTAGGGCGGCCCCGCGCGGCGCAGGGTGGCGATGACGTCGAACTCGCCGCGATCGAGATCGAAGGCGGCGAAGGTTTCCTCGATACCGGGGCGGACAAGCATTGAAAGCCGGTAGATGCGGCCGAGAATGCTCATGGGGCTCGTGTCCAGGTCAGGAAGCTCGCGTGCCCACTGCGCGCGCAGGCGATCGACATGATCCTCGCCGGTTTTCTCAATGCTCATCAAGGCCCTCTATCGTCTGCGACTCCGAATGCTCACTATATATATTGACACAAAGATATATTGCAACTATCTTTGCGTTAAGATACTAGCTCTCAGGCCATCGCCTGCGGACACTTGAGGAGGAAGGGAGAGACAGCCATGTTTGAGATCATCAGACGTTCACAGCAGAAGCCGAGCCCGAAGGGGACCGTGACGTTCGAGGGAGAACCATATGGCGGACAGGTTTCGATGTTTGTCATGAACAGTCCGCCCGGCCACGCCACCGGCCTGCACAAGCATCCCTATTCGGAAACCTGGGTGCTGCATTCGGGTGAGGCGGAGTTCACGGTGGGCGATGAGACGGTGCGGGCGCATGCCGGCGATATTGTCGTCGTCCCGGCCGACACGCCGCACAGCTTTGCCAATGTCGGATCTGAACGTCTCGACATTGTCTGCATCCATGCGTCGGGTCGCATCGAGCAGGAGAACCTTTAAGGCATGCAGGCGGGGCCGGCGGGGCCGGCGGGTCTGTGGCTCACCGGCCTCTCTCAGGCGCTTGCGGTAAGCTGTTCCGGATCGTTGCGCCAGTGCGTGATCTTTTCGGCGAGTTTCTGCGGGGAGATCGGCTTGGGCAGATAATCGTCCATGCCGGCGCCCAGGCATTTTTCGCGGTCGCCCCTCAGTGCGTGCGCGGTGATGCCTATGATCGGAGTATGCGTACCGCTCGCGGCTTCGTGCTCCCGGATCGCGGCCGTTGCCTCGTAGCCGTTCATCTCCGGCATGGAAACGTCCATGAGAACGAGCCCGGGCTTCAGCGTGCGCAGCATCTCCACTGCCGTCTTGCCGTTGCCTGCAATCCTGTATTTCAGGCCCATTCCATCAAGAATCTGGCTGAACACCAGCTGGTTCACCTCGTTGTCCTCGGCGACCAGAACGTCGAGCGGCCCGTTGGCGCCGCGCGACCCCGAAAGACCGCGCTCAAGCGGTGTCGAGGCATGAATCTGGATCGGCTTCGCCGGGGCAGGGGCATCGCCCTGCGGCTGATCTGGGAGGGCGCGGCTTACCTGCATCACGGAGACGAGTGTTTCGAGAAGCATGGATGAGCGCGTTGGCTTGTTGAGATGGGCGGCGATGCCGCATTCGCTGACGAGACTCGCGGTGTCCGTCTGATCGACCGATGTCAGGAGGACAAGCGGGATGCCGGCGAGTGCCGCATCGGCCTTGATCTTCTTGGCGACGTCGGCGCCGTTCATGTCGGGCATCTGGTAATCGAGGATCACGCAGTCCACGCGTGCGTCGAGCTGGGCAGAGCGCTGAAGGAAGGCAAGGCCAACGGCGCCGCTTTCCGCGGCAGCGCATTCGAAGCCCCAGCTGTTCAGCTGTTCCAGAAGGATTTCGCGGTTGATCGGATTGTCGTCGATCACGAAAACACGGGCCCCGGAAACGTCGACGGGTGCTGTCGCCTGTATCACGTTTGCCGTGTCAATGGCGAACGGCAGGGTGAAAATGAAGGTCGAGCCTTTTCCGACCTCGCTTGTCGCTTCAATCGAACCACCCATCAGTTCGGCAAGCTTCACGGCGATGGCGAGCCCGAGACCCGTTCCTTCGTGACGGCGGGTGGAGGAGGAGTCGACCTGCGCGAACTTGTCGAAAACCGCTTCCAGTTTGTCCGGCGGAATGCCAATGCCGGTGTCTTCCACACGAACCGTAACCTGCGTTGTGCCTCCTTCGGTTTTCCCCGAAACGTCGATCAGCACATGCCCCCGTTCGGTGAACTTTACGGCATTGCCGACAAGGTTCGTGGCGATCTGCCGGAAACGCCCCACATCACCGATAAAGGACGCGGAGAGCTCCGGGTCAACACGAACGATGAGTTCCAGATTCTTTTCGGCCACGCGAGACGAGACGAGTGCGGCCACATCCTCGATCGCTTCTCTAAGCCGAAAGGGTGCCTCGACCAGTTTGAGCTGACCGGCATCGATTTTGGAAAAATCAAGGATGTCGTTGATGATCGTCAGAAGAGCGGTGCCCGACTTGACGATCACGTCGACGAACATCGCCTGGCGCTGGTCGAGATTGGTGCGGGCGAGCAGTTCCGCCATGCCCATGACGCCGTTCATCGGCGTGCGGATCTCGTGGCTCATATTGGCCAGGAACTCCGATTTCGTGCGGTCGGCGGATTGCGCCTTTATCTTCTCGGCGGCGAGCGAAATGTTGGCGCTGTGCAGATCCTGGTGCGCTTTGGAGATGCGGCGGATCATTGGCTCGAAAATGCGAAGCGCGAGCAGGAGGCTTGCGCTAACCATGGCCACGGCAACGCCGAAGAGACCCCACTGGAGGGTGCCATGGCTTTCGATCATCCCCGCATTGAGCAGATCGGAGATGCGCTTAAGCTCCGGGCGCACCTGCGTGTTGGCCAGTGTCTGCAATTGCTTGAAAACGCGACGTGCCGTGGCGTTCTCATAGTCGGTGAACACCTCCAGCCTGTTGGCGAGCGAGATGATGTCGCGGATCTGGCTGCGGAGCGCCGGTTCCCCATTCTGGCCAAGCCAGATACGCCGCACCGAAGCCGGGACGGTATGTCCCGTAATGTCGGTCGCGGTCGGGGTGGTTTGCGGGACCGGTGCGCCTGCGTTGCCGCCGACCTGAAGGTTGCTAAGACGCTGGCTTTCCAGCGTGGTTATTTCCCCGCTGATGGCGAACTCGAGCGCCTGATAGGCGTCGTTCAATCTGGCCAGAGCCATCTCGAGCGCGCTGTGGCTCGCTTCAGTCTCGGCGGCGTCGCCGCGCGAGATGAGCTCAGCCTGCTCCAGCCGCAGCGCATTGTGAATCACATCGTTGGTGGCATCGGCCATATGGCTGATGAACGCACCGAAGCGCACCTGATTCTTGGTGACCTGTGTCTGCCAAAGAAGGAACCCGGTTCCCATGGCAACCGCGACCACGAAGCCAATCAGAAGCACGACCAGGCGCCCGCGCATATACTGCTGTGTACCTACGGTAGGCATTACTCTTCCCAAGACATCCCAATACCGTAAGAATTGAGCATCCGGATTAATGTCTGATTAACGCTAAAAGAACGTGTTTTTACACGGCCTTCCAAAATCGAAGGCGGCGTAGTGACGTCAAATTCCACATTCAGAAAAGCAAGACGAGCCGCATTGTTGCCGGCTCGCAAGAAAAAAGATGCAGAAAGCTGGGCTTAATTCTGTCGATCGGCCACAAATCGCGCGGCCTGCCGCAGGGTCTCTGCGCGCTCGCCGAATGGCTCCAGAATATCCTCTGCCTGGGCGACAAGCCCATTCAACTGACGGCGCGTCCAGTCGACGCCATGCAGGCCTGCCAGTGTCGCCTTGCCGGCGGCGGCGTCCTTGCCGGTCGCCTTGCCCATTGTTTCGCTGCTGGATGTGAGGTCCAGAAGATCGTCGGCCAACTGGAAGGCCAGTCCGATGGCAGCGCCGAATTCACCAAGACGCTCTATTTCTGCCGGTTGTGCGCCGCCGACCACGCCGCCGGCCTCGCAGGCGAACCGAATCAGGGCTCCCGTCTTCATGGCCTGAAGGCGAAGTATTTCTTCTTCACTGAGGCTCGAGCCTTCCGCGGCCAGGTCCAGCGCCTGCCCACCGGCCATGCCGCCGATGCCGGAAGCGCGGGCAAGCCGGTTGACGAGCGCGAGCCGCGCTTCTGCTGGCAAGGGCGTCTCGGGGGCGCTCACAATGTCGAATGCGTAGGTCAGCAGGCTGTCGCCAGCAAGGATCGCCGCGGCCTCGTCAAATGCGCGATGCACGGTCGGCTGGCCCCGGCGCAGGTCGTCGTCGTCCATCGCCGGCAGGTCGTCATGGACGAGGGAGTAGCAATGCACGCACTCCAGCGCTGCCGCCACGCGCAGCGCCGCCGTGTCGTCGCTTGCATCGAAGAGCGCGGCTGTTTCAAGAACGAGAAAGGGACGCAGGCGCTTGCCGCCGTTCAGCACGCCGTGGCGCATGGCTTTGAGCAGTCGTTCGGGCCTATAAAGCTCACCCTCAAGCGGGCGCGCATCGAGCAGATCGCGCAGGGTGTTCTCAACCAGGCTCGCGCCAGCGGCCAGTTTAACCTCGAACGGGAGTATCATCGTCTCTTCCATGCCCGGAGCGATGCCGCTAATGGGCGCCCGGGTCAAGCCCGATTGCCGGTGCCATTGCGCCGCAGGCATTGGACCGCTATGCGAAAAGCTGTTTTTTAGAGGCGTACATGACAGCGGGGGAACAGGTTTGAGCGGCCCGACAGTCGATCCCGAGAAAAAGCCGTCGGCCAGAGGCGGCAGACGCCGTGGCCGCAGCGGCAAAACACGGACGGGGTCTGCGCGTCGCTGGCGTGGATGGCTTCTTCGCCGTGTTGTGATCGTCCTTGCCGTTCTGGCACTGATTCCGGCCGGGTTGACAATTCTCTACAAGGTCCCGTTCATTCATCCGGTCTCTACATTGATGCTGCGGGACCTGGCGACGCTTGAGGGGTATGACCGCCGCTGGAAATCGCTCGAGGAAATGGGCACGCTGATCCAGTACTCCGTGTTGATGTCGGAGGACGGGCAGTTCTGCGCCCATGATGGCATAGACTGGGCGGCGCTGAACCTTGTCATCAATGATGCGCTTTCCGGGGAAAAGGCCCGAGGCGCTTCCACCATTCCGATGCAGACGGTGAAGAACCTCTATCTGTGGCAGGGCCGTTCCTTCGTTCGCAAGGGGCTGGAACTGCCCCTGGCCGTCTATCTGGACCTTGTGCTTTCCAAGCGGCGCATTCTTGAAATCTATCTGAACATCGTCGAGTGGGGACCGAATATCTATGGTGCTGAAGCTGCGGCGCAGCACTATTTCGGCCGGCCGGCTTCCGAGCTTACCCGCCGGCAGGCGGCCCTTCTGGCGGTGACGCTGCCCAACCCGCTGGAGCGCAACCCGGCAAAGCCATCGGGCGGCCTCAGCCGGCTCGCCGCAAACATCGAGCAGCGGGCGCGCAAGGCGGGCGGTTATGTGGGGTGCCTGAAACCCTGATTACGGCGATTCTCCAAAAAATGCGCTGCGCCCCACTGGCCAAAACCCGTTTGGAGGTGTATAGGCACGCCGACTTCCAATTCCCGGCCGAAATGCTGGGCCCTGGATCAAGGGGCCGCAACGGCCTTTGACCGATTAGCGGAGCAGGACAATGGCTGTACCAAAAAGGAAAACGACGCCTTCGAAGCGCGGCATGCGCCGCTCGGCCGATGCCATCAAGGCACCGACCTATGTCGAAGACAAGAATTCGGGCGAGCTGCGTCGTCCGCACCACATCGACCTGAAGACCGGCATGTATCGCGGCCGTCAGGTTCTGGAGCCGAAGGACGCATAAGCGCCTTTTTCCAGTGGATTGCGAAAAGACCGGTCTCTGGCCGGTCTTTTTTTGTCAATTGTTTTGCTTTCCAGGCACATATCTGACTCGACACTGAGGTAGGCGTTGTTAAAATTTCACTGTTGCTAATAACGGGAGGATAAAATGACTGATCCGGCAGTGATTCACATCGGTGAAAACTCACCGCAACAGGTTGCGTATAAGTTGTTGATACATGTCGCGGCTGTGGAGGGTTATTATCTCAGGCAGGGGCCAGTGCGCGACGAAAAGAGTCCTGATCGCCAGTACATTCTTGATACCTACGCGGAATGTTTGAGTGCTGTACTCGGTCACCGATAATAAAGGAAGGGTGTAGGGTTGTTTTGATCGCGAACTCCCTTATCCGATTACCCGATCCAGATCGATGGCGCTTAGGACGTAAATGATTGAACGTTGTTTCGATTGTAAGAGACCGGTCACTCACCGGTCTTTTTTTTGTTTCAGATATCTTTTCCGGCTTTTGCCCGTCGCTGCAGCGCCTGCAGGATCGAGAGCGCTTCTTCGGCCATCTCCTCCGGCACGAAGACGTGATCGTGATGGTAGGCGGCGACCACGTTGCAGGGGATGCCTTCATCTGCCAGCGCCGTCGCCACGCCGGCTGTCAGCCCCACGCCGTCGAGCGCGGAATAGACTTCAAGAACGATCCGGCGCATCGGCATCTGCGTGTCGAAGCCAAGCGCCCCGGCGCGCGCCAGCGGCAGCACGAGCGTCGTGCCTTCCTCTTCCTGAAAAACACCTTCCGCTTCCGCATAAAGCGTTGCGGCGCGCTCCCGCTCTACGCAGCAGAAAACGAAAACGCCCGTCGTAAGAACGGGCGTCCAGACTGCTGACAAACCCCTGGCATTTGCCGGGGGTTTTTGATTCACTGGGTCATGTTGAAGACACCGGCCCCCGAACAGACAGCGCTCGAGATGGT